>JBBQLA010000259.1:0-4777 GCA_038327485.1 Acidimicrobiales bacterium | reverse complement strand
CGTTCGCGCTCTCCTCGACGATCAGGGCAACCAGATCAAGGAAGCAGGTCCGTCCACCCCCGTCCAGGTCCTGGGCCTGTCCGACGTGGCGCTCTCCGGTGACGACTTCGTCGTGGCTCCCGATGAGCGCACTGCCAAGTCGGTCGCCGAGACCCGTGAGCGCTGGCGTCGTGAGTCGTCGCGTGCTCGTGATTCGAGCGTCATGTCCGGTGGCGCCAAGCTCGAGGACATCTTCGCCCAGATCCAGCGTGGCGAAGCCGCCACCCTCAACCTGGTCGTCAAGGCTGACGTGCAGGGCTCACTCGAGGCCGTCACCGAGAGCCTCCGCAAGCTCGAGCGTCCCGAGGTCAAGATCGGATTCGTGCTGCGAGGTGTCGGCGGAATCACGGCCTCCGACATCGGCCTCGCCGCCACAGCGAACGCCACGATCATCGGCTTCAACGTGCGACCGGATCGGACGATCCGCCAGGTCGCCCAGGACGCCGGCGTCGAGATCCGCACCTACGAGATCATCTACAAGCTGCTCGAGGAGATCGAGTCGGCGATGGTCGGCATGTTGGCTCCGGAGTTCGAGGAGATCGTGACCGGCGACGCCGAGGTCCGAGAGATCTTCCGTGTCCCCAAGATCGGCGCCATCGCAGGTTGTTACGTGACCAACGGTGTGATCACCCGCAACTCCAAGGTCCGGGTCCTCCGCGAGGGCACAATCATCTGGAATGGCGACGTCTCGTCGCTGCGCCGCTTCAAGGACGACGTCCGCGAGGTTGCGGCCGGGTTCGAGTGCGGCATTGGTCTTTCGGACTTCCAGGACCTCAAGTCGGGCGACGTCATCGAGACCTACGAGCTGCGCGAGATTCCGCGAACTTGATCACGGAGGATTGACGTGGCTCGTCGACGTCCCCAGGCCCGGCCCTATGACCGGACCGAACGCATCTCCGAGGCGATCCGTGTGATCGTCGCGACCGAACTCGAACGGATCGGCGACGAGTCGATCGAGATGGTCACGGTGACCGGCGTGCGGGTGGCCAAGGACCTGGCCACCGCCGAGGTGTTCTACTCGTCGATGACCGCCGAGGCCGACGGTCGCGCCCACACGGTGGTCGACGGACTCGAGCTGGCCCGAAAGCGGATCCAGCGGGTCGTCAACAACGAGATCCGGCTTCGCAAGACCCCTCAGATCGTGTTCAAGCCTGATGACGTGCTGTTGGCCGCGTTGCACATCGAGGACCTGATCGAGGGTCGGGTCGAACCCGCAGGCGACTAGTGGGCCGGAGCTCCGCCGGCGGTCCCGATGGCATCGCCGTCATCGACAAGGAGGCCGGCTGGACCAGCCACGACGTGGTGGCCAAGTCGCGGGGCATCATCGGGACCCGCAAGATCGGACATTCGGGAACGCTCGACCCCGACGCCACGGGCGTGCTGGTGCTCGGAGTCGGCCGCGCCACCCGTCTGCTGCGGTTTCTCACGCTGTTGCCCAAGTCGTACTCGACGATGATCCACCTCGGCGTGGAGACGTCCACCCTCGACGCGTCGGGGGCGGTCACCGCGGCGCACGACATGTCGGCGGTCACCGTCGACGACGTTCGTGCCGCTGCCGTGAAGTTCGTCGGCCACATCGAGCAGATCCCGCCGATGGTGTCAGCCATCAAGGTCGACGGTCGTCGCCTCTACGAGTTGGCCCGCGAAGGCATCGAGATCGAACGCGCACCGCGGCCGGTGCGCGTCGACCGCTTCGACGTCACCCCGACCGATGATCCGTTGGTGTGGCGCGCCCTCATCGAGTGTTCCTCGGGCACCTATGTGCGCTCGTTGGTCGCAGATCTCGGGACTTCGCTGGGAGGGGGCGCGCACCTCGATCAACTCCGCCGTACCGCCGTGGGGAGCTTCATGGAATCCGACGCCCGGCCGCTGGAGCAGCCCGAGCTGTTGCCCTTGGTCGAGGCCGCCCGGGGCATGACGACGGTGAACATCACCGAGGAGCAGCTCGCCGCTGTTCGGGTCGGACGGGTGCTCGAGGCATCCCAGCTGGGTGGCACACCCGACGAGCAGCTGCCCAGTGACGGGCCGTGGTACCTGATCGCGCCCGACGGCCAGTTGGTGGCTGTGTACGAGCGGCATCGCGACGGCACCAGGGTCAAGCCCGCCGTCGTGCTGATCTCGTAGCCTCACCCGACCATGCAGATCGTCCGTGACCTCTCTACCCGGCCAGTCGGCCTCGAGTCGTCAGCGCTGACCATCGGCGCCTACGACGGAGTGCACCTGGGTCATCGCGCCATTTTGGCGGCGGTGCGGGAGCGGGCGGCGGCGTTGGGTTCGTCGAGCGCTGTGGTCACCTTCGACCGACACCCCGCTGAGGTGGTGCGGCCGGAGTCGGCGCCCCGGTTGCTGACCGACCTCGACCAGAAGCTCGAACTCCTGGCCGGCACCGGAATCGATTACGCCGTGGTGGTGCCCTTCGACGAGGCGCGAGCCGCCGAGACCGCCGAGGATTTCGTCCGAACCATCCTGTGTTCGGTCATGGGTGCCACATCGGTCACCGTCGGTGAGGACTTCCACTTCGGTCATCGGCGTCAAGGCAACGTTGCACTGCTCGAGGAGTTGGGTCGTGAGCTCGGCTTCGAAGTGATCGGTCACCGACTCGTTGCCGCCGACGGCTCGGATGCCCGTGACGATGCGTCGGTGTCGTCGACTGCGATCCGTCGCGCGCTCGTCGAAGGTCGCCTCGACGACGCCAACGAGATGCTGGGCCGCCCGCACGAGATGCGGGGCGTGGTGGTGCGAGGTGACGAGCGGGGCCGGACGATCGGCTTCCCGACCGCCAACGTCGCAGTGGGGGAGCGAATGCTGATCCCCGCCGATGGCATCTACGCAGGGCGGTTCCGCACCGCCGATGGCGGATGGCTCGATTCGGCCATCTACCTCGGGCATCGTCCCACCTTTTACGGCGACGAAGCCGCAGTGGTCCTCGAGGTGCACGTCTTGGACTTCGACGGCGACATCTACGACCAAGCGGTCCAGGTTCGTTTCGACCACCGGATCCGAGGTGACCAGCGCTTCGACGGGGTCGACGCCCTGGCCGCTCAGCTGCAGTTGGACTGCGACGAGGCTCGTCGTCAGCTGAAGGTGCCGGCCGGAGTACCTACCTCGACGGGAGAGCACGAATGAGCCAAATCGTCGAGCCGATCGAAGGCCCGGTCGGGACTGGGCCGATCGAAGGGCCGCGCGTCGCCGCGCCGCGCCTGGCCCGACATCAGATTCGCCTCGACGACGGGCATCTCGTCGGCGTCGCCATCGCGGGGCACGGGTTTCCTCTGGTCGTCGTGCACGGCTTCTCCGCCGAAGGGTTCCTCTACGCCCAGACGCTGTCACGTCTGGTGTCGATGGGATTCAAGGTCATCGCCATCGACACCGCGGGCCACGGGAACACCCAGGGTCTGCCGACCGATGGCCAGAATCTGGTTGCGTACTCCGAGCTGTTGGGCCGCGTGATCGACGAGCTCGGGATCGAGCAATGCATCCTGGCCGGCCATTCCATGGGGGGACGTCTCGTCACCCAACTGGCCGCCGAGCGACCGGATCGGACGATCGCGGTGATCCTCATCGATGCCATCGTGGGTGACACCTGGGACAAGATGGTCTACCTCTTCCGGATCGCCCCGCCGTTGCTGGGTCTGATCGGGGGAGCGTTGATGCTCGACACGATGACGGTGATCCCGTTGTTCCGCGATCCCAGACAAGCGGTGAAGCTGATGAGGTTGCTGGCGCCGACGATTGTGGACCGGGTGGTTCGGCCATGGCGCCTGGCCGGTCCGATGGTGTCGATCCTTCGGTCACGGTCGAGTCGCTACGCGCTGAACGAGCTGGCCGACCAGCACGTGCCGGTGATCGCGCTGCACGGCGCCCGCGACGTGGCGGTCCCCATCCGAACGGCCCGCGAGACCGTCGATCGCACCGACGGCACGTTGGTCGTCGTGGCCGGCGCCGGGCATTCGTGGATTCTCCGGGATCCGGAGGTACTTCCGGCCATCGTCGCCGAGCTGATGGACGGCCCACTGGGCGAGGCGTGCACCGCGGCGCTCCGGCGCGCCGGGGTCACGCGGGTCAAGCCGACGCGAGCCGACATCGAGCGGGCGTGCTACTCGCCGGGATCTCCGGCCATGTCGCTCACCCCGCACGGTGAGGCCAGCTTCGTGACGGTGCGTCACCGGCGTCCGCGTCACAGCTGGACCATCGAAACCCTCGACTGACGGCTCGTTCGTGGGCACTGCTATCGTGGCCCGTCCAACAGAGCGTCCGGTGGTCGACATGTCCACCAGAGGCCGGGTCAGAAACCCACCACGGAGGAATTCCCATGTCACGACCCCCCGCCAACCTCGCGCCCAAGGGCGGCACCATTGAGAAGTTCCGGACCCACGAGTCCGACACGGGTTCCCCCGAGGTGCAGATCGCGCTCCTCTCGGACCGCATCAACCACCTGACCGAGCACCTCAAGATGCACAAGAAGGACCACCACAGCCGTCGTGGTCTGCTCATGCTGGTCGGCAAGCGCCGTCGTTTCCTCGACTACCTCAAGGAAACCAACGTCGAGCGCTACCGCAAGATCGTGGCCGACCTCGGCCTGCGCCGCTGACGCTCTTCCCTCGTTCTCGGGCTGTTTCGACCGCTTCTGGCGGTCGAAACAGCCCCGGAACGTGTGGGTACGCGTGCCGACGCCGCATCTGGGGTAGCTTGTCTGCGACGTGAAGGTCACGTCTGGCCCCCCGGAAGGTCTGGGCTG
>JBBQLA010000258.1:0-4779 GCA_038327485.1 Acidimicrobiales bacterium | reverse complement strand
AGTGGCATCAGATCTACCGGCTCGGCCAGACCCCCGACTACGAACCACCGGCCTCGTCGAGCGCAGCCGCTGTCGCCGCTGCTCGCGGCGTGACACCGCAGGAGGTCGTGCTCGACTGGTTGCTCGAGGAGGACGGTCGTGCGTTCCTGTTCGCGCCGCTCGCCGGGTTCACCGACGGCAACCTCGACTCGGCGTACACGATGATGACTCACCCGACCTCAGTGGTCGGGCTGGGCGATGGCGGCGCCCACTGCGGGCTGATCTGCGATGCCTCCATGACGACGTACCTGTTGACCCACTGGGTCCGCGACCGCATCGGCACCCGACTGTCACTTCAACAGGCCGTGCACCTGCAAGCTCAACGGACCGCCGAGCTGTACGGCTTCTCCGATCGAGGAACGCTCGAACTGGGCAAGCGCGCCGATCTGAACATCATCGACATGGACCGGCTGCGCATCGCTGCGCCCGAGATGATCAACGACCTGCCGGCCAACGGACGCCGGCTCATCCAACGGGCAGACGGCTACGACGTGACCATGGTGAGGGGCGAAGTCACCTTCGAAGATGGCGTCGCCACCGGGTCCCGGCCCGGCGGACTCGTCCGAGCCCGCTGACGGCCGACCCGCGGCATTCGACGACGCTCAGACGGTGTCGAACCAGACCTGATCGCGCGTCAGGAGTTGTCCGTGGCCCGGTTCGCCGGTGAAGCGACCATCGCGCGCCACCACTCGACCGCGTGAGGTCACCAACGTCGGCCAACCACTCACGGTCTGACCCTCGTAGGGCGAGTGGTCGACGCGCATGTGCAGCGCCGCCGCATCGAGCGACTGCCGGCGGTCCGGGTCCCACACCACGACGTCGGCGTCGGAACCCACCCGCAGGTTCCCCTTGCGAGGCCACAATCCGAACGTCCGCGCCGGCGCCTCCGCGCACAACCTCACCCACTCGGCCACCGAGATCCGCCCAGCACGCACGCCATCCCAGACCAGTGCCAATCGCGTCTCGATCCCGGGCATGCCCCCGGGGATCTCGGTGAAGTCGCGCCAACCCTCCGGCCGATCAGCAGTGCCGACCCGGCGGTCGTGCATCCACCACGGGCAATGGTCGGTCGCCACGGTGTGGATCCACCCCGACGACAACCCGTGCCACAACTCCTCGGAATGCCACCGTTCCCGCAGCGGCGGCGTGCACACGAAGTCCTGCCCGCCGTCGCCATCGAGCCGGGTCACGTCGAGGTGCAGGTACTGAGGACAGGTCTCGGCCATGATCGACACCCCCCGCTCCTGCGCGGCGCGCACCGCAGCGAGGGCCGGTGCCGAGCTCATGTGGACGATGTACACCGGCGCCCCGACCATCTCCGCCAGCAGTGCGGCCCGAGACGTCGCTTCACCCTCGACGATCGCCGGACGACTCAAGGCGTGGCCATCGGCGGTCGTGGTGCCGGTCGCCAACACCTGTCGCCGCAACGCTTCGATCGCACCACCGTTCTCGGCGTGCACAGTGACCAACCCGCCGTGCTTGGCCGCGTGTGTCATCACGTCGACCACCACTCCGTCGTCGACCATCAGCGAGTCGGGGTAGGCCAGATACAGCTTGAACGACGTGATCCCTCTCTCGACGCAGCCTGCGACGGTCGACTCGGGCACCGACTCGGTGAAGGTCATGTGGAACCCGACGTCGATCGCCGCCGGTTCGGCTTCACGGATCCACTCCGCCAGCGCGTCGAGCGGGTCCTGCCCGCGATGAGCCGTCACGTACTCGATGACGGTCGTCGTGCCACCCACTGCCGCAGCGGCGGTCCCCGTGGTGAAGTCGTCGGACACCTCGATGGCGCCGACCTTCAGATGGAGATGGGTGTGCGCGTCGACCCCGCCCGGCACCACCAACAAGCCCGACCCGTCGATCACCTCCTCTGACCCGTGGCGTGAGAGCTGATCACCGACCTCGTCGATGGTGCCGTAGGGACCGATGCGGAGATCGGCCACCCGTTCGCCATCGACGTCGACCAGTCGACCAGCTCGGATCAACACGGGCGGATCAGCACGGCGTTAGCCTCCGCCTGTGCTGGTCGAAGTGGAGTTCACCATCGAGCCGTTCGTCGACGCCGAGCCGGGCGCCCATGTGCTGGCCGCCATCGACGCCATCCGCGCTGCCGGGCTCGATCACGAGATGGGTCCGTTCGGCACCACGGTCCGGGGGGAAGCCTCCGAGGTGATCAGTGCAGTGGGCCGGGCGCTCGACCAGGCGGTCGCCGCTGGCGCGACTCGCGTGTCGCTGCAACTCACGACGCCGGACGATTGAGATAGTTGTACACGGTGAATCGGCTGACACCGAGTTCCTCCGCCACGCGTTCCACTGAGCGTCGCAGCTGGAACGCTCCCCGCTCGTTCAGCATCTTCACGACCCGCTGCTTCTCGATCCGGTCGAGTCCGCTGAGCGGCTGTCCGCACTCGCGCTCCACCGCCGCGAGATGCCAGGCCACGTCGCGCGCCTCCTGGCCCCCCTCCTCGAACGTCCCAAACGAACGGCCGAGCCGCACCGCGCCGACCACATTGCCCTCCCACGACAACTTGATGTCGCCGGCTTCGGCGTCGGCCAGCGGCACCCATCGACCCCCAACTGCTTCCAGCAACGGGGCGAGTGCTTCAACCAACCGGTCCACGGCTCCACGCTACGCAACGCGACCGCTTCGACGACCGCTCGATCCACCCGACGGTGTGACGTCGGTGTTTCCTGCTCGTGACAACATCGAGAACGCGTTGACAGTTTGTTGAATCCGTCGTGAGAATGGAACCGTGACCGTCCTCTTGCCGCGCACCCTCACCGAGGCGTCGGCCGCGCTGGTCGAACATCCTGACGCGCTGGTTCTGGCGGGCGGCACCGATCTGATGGTTGGCATCAACGCCGGACGAACCCGCCCCGAGACCGTGCTCTCGCTCTCCGCCGTCACCGAGCTCGCCGACTCGTGGGCCGACGACACCACGGTCACCATCGGCGCCGGGCTCACCTACTCGGCCTTCCTGGCATCGGAGTTGGCCCAACTCGTTCCCGGTCTGGCCCATGCGGCTCGCACCGTCGGATCTCCGCAGATCCGAAACGCCGGCACCATCGGTGGCAACCTCGCCACCGCGTCGCCCGCCGGCGACACCCTGCCGGTCCTCGCCGCGCTCGACGCCGTCGTCATCGTGACGGGGCCCGCCGGCGACCGCGAGGTCCGCTTCGACGAGTTCATCGTGGGTCCGAAGCGCAACTCACTCGAGGCCGGAGAGCTCATCCGAGCCGTGCGGGTTCCCGTCGCCGCCGGTCCGCAGGACTACCTGAAGGTCGGCGTCCGCAACGCCATGGTGATCGCGATGGTGTCGGTGGCGCTGGTCGTCGACACGACGGCGCGCACCGTGGCGATCGCACTCGGCGCCGCGGGACCGACCCCTCTGCGAGTGCCCGATGCCGAGACGTGGGTGGTCGATCATCTCGACTTCGACGGGCTCGCCGTCCCCGACCCCCGCACGCTCGAAACGTTCGGCTCGATGGTGGCCGCCGCGGCCCGTCCCATCGACGACCATCGCGGCACTGCCGACTATCGCCGCCACGCCATCGGCGTACTGGCCCGACGAGCACTCGACCGGGCGTTCCCGGGAGTTTCGTCGTGATCGTGGACCCAAGCGTCGGCTACCGGCTGACCGTCAACGGTGCCCCGCGCGACGTGGAACCGACGTGGCTCGGCGAGTCACTGCTCGACGTGCTGCGCGATCGACTGGGACTCACCGGCGCAAAAGGCGCATGTGAACAGGGCGAATGCGGGTCGTGCTCGATCCGCCTCGACGGTGTGCTCGTGTGCTCGTGTCTGGTACTCGGCGCAGCGGCGGTGGGGCGTGACATCGAGACCGTCGAGGGTTTCGGCGGCGCCGATGAACTCACGGTGGTGCAAGAGGCGTTCGTCGAATGCGGCGCTGTGCAGTGCGGCTTCTGTACGCCGGGGTTCATCGTCGCCGTGAACGATCTACTCGACCGCATCCCCGAGCCGTCCGACTCGACCATCCGCGAGGAACTCGCCGGCAACCTGTGTCGGTGCACCGGCTACGGCCGCATCGTCGAAGCTGTGCGCCTGGCCGCCGAGCGTCGCTCATGACGATCGCTCCCGACACCAGTACCGCCCCGCGGGTCGGTCAGTCGGTGCCGCGACCCGACGGCACGCCCAAGGTGCAGGGCGTCTTCGAGTTCTCGTCCGATCTGACTGCGGCCGGGATGTTGTGGGGCCATACCCTGCGGGCACCGATGTCGCGAGCGGCGATCCGTTCCATTGACACCTCGGCGGCGATCGCCATGGTCGGCGTGTCGGCCGTGTTGACCATCGACGACGTGCCGGGGCGCACCACCTTTGGTCTGGAGTTCGCCGACCAACCGGTGCTGGCCGACGGCGAGGTGCGGTACCAGGGTGAAGCCGTCGCCATCGTTGCCGCCGACCATCCCGACACCGCCCGCCGCGCCGCCGAAGCGATCGTCGTCGACTATGACCTGCTCGCACCACTGACCGAGCCCGAACAGGCCTTGACCCAACCGCCGATCCATCCCGACGGCAACGTGGTGCGGCACCTGGTGATCCGCCACGGTGATCCCGAGACCAACGTCGACGCACTGGTGTCGGTCGAAGGTACGTACGTGGTCGGGATGCAGGACCAGGCCCCGTTGGGCACCGAAGCAGGGCTGGCCTCGCCGGCTGTCGACGGCGGCGTCGAGCTGGCTGTCTCGACGCAGTGGCTCCACGCGGATCGCGACCAA
>JBBQLA010000257.1:0-4782 GCA_038327485.1 Acidimicrobiales bacterium | reverse complement strand
GCCTCGACCGACGTGATGGTGAGCTGCGACGACGACCCGATGTGCAGACAAATGACCGTGCCCTCATCGGAGCACGCTTGGAAGAACGGGTCCCAATGAGGGTTGTGGAAGCTGGGCCAGCCGAGCTTCTCGGGATTCTCTGAGAACGTCACGGCGCGACATCCCTTGGCGGCCATGCGGTGCACTTCATCGGCCATGAGCTGCGGGTCCCAGATGGGCGGAAGCGACAGCGGGATGAAGCGGCCCGGGTAGGTGCCGCACCACTCCTCGACGTGCCAGTCGTTGTAGGCCCGCACCATGGCGAGCGCCACGTCCTTGTCCTCGGTGCGACTGAACAGCTGGCCGCAGAACTGCGGGAAGCTCGGGAAGCACATCGACCCCACGATGCCGTTGGCGTCCATGTCACGGATGCGTTCGTGGATGTCCCAGCAGCCCGGCCGCAGTTCGGCGAAACGCGTCGGCTCGATGCCGTACTCCTCGGGAGGCTTGCCGGCCACCGCGTTGAGCCCGATGTTGGGCAGCTCCTGGCCTTCGTAGAACCACACGTCGTCGCCCTGAGCGCTCTGGATCACCCTCGGCGCCAGTGCCCGGTACTTCTCGGGCAGATGGTGATCGAACATGGTCGGCGGCTCGACGACGTGGTCATCGACCGACACCAGGATCATGTCCTCGACCTGCATGGTGTTCCCCCTCCGGTCCGGCGCGCTGGGCGACCGGCGATTGCCGACGATCCTAACCTGACGTTCGTGTCAGTCGGCTGCCGCGATCCGGGCAGAAAGTTAGTGACTTCTCACTCACTTTGTCGTACGGTCGATCAATGCCGTCCACGCTCGCCGCTTCGCCGGTCGTCCGTCGCACCCAAGCGGAGCGAAAGGCCACCAGTCGCGCCGCCCTGCTCGATGCCGCGGTCGACACGCTGACCGAGCTCGGCTCCTCAGGGTTCACCACGACCGAGGTCTGTCGACGCGCTGAGCTCAGCCAGGGCGCACTGTTCAAGCACTTCGCCACCAAGGCCGACCTGCTGGCGGCCACCACCGAGCACCTGTTCGACGAACTGCGCGACCAGTACACGACGGCGTTTCACGATCCCGCCGGCGGCCCGCTCGATCTGGCCGACGCCATCTCCCTGTTGTGGGGAGCCATGTCGGATCCTCGTCTCCACGCCGCGTTCGATCTGTACACCGACGCCCGCACCGACGCCACGCTGCGAGCGTCACTGCAGCCCGTGGTCACGGCGCACCTCGACCACATCCACCGGTTGGGCGACGACCTGGCAACCGAACTCGGCGTGCAGGTCGACGACACCACCCGAGCGATCGTCGAGCTGGCCATCCTGTCCATGCAAGGGCTGATGCTCAACGACATGGCCGCCCCCGACCCCGGTGCGAGAGATCGCCTCGACGCCACCCTTCGCTTGGTGGCGCCGCTGCTGATGAGCGCGTCGACATGATGGCCGACCTGCCCTTCGACCCGCTCATGTACGCAACGCCGTTGTTCGCTGTGCTCATCGGCGTGGAGATCGTGGTGCTGCGACGCCGTGCCCGAAACCCAGTCACGGTCTCAGCGTTGACGCCATCGTTGACGCCATCGTTGCGGCCATTGGGCTACGACCGGCGCGACGCCGTGGCCTCGATCGCGCTCGGCGCGTTCTCGATCCTCCCCGTGCTCGCCTTGAACCTCGGCGTGCTCGCCATCGCCAGCTGGCTGTGGAAGTGGCGACTGTGGGATCTGGGCAACGGGGTCCGCGGCTGGGCCGTGGCCATCCTGGCGTGGGACTTCATGTACTACTGCCAGCACCGAGCCGAGCACGAGATCCGCATCCTGTGGGCCTGCCACGTGAACCACCACTCGAGTCAGCGCTACAACTTGTCCACCGCGATCCGTCAGCCGTGGACGCCGTGGACCCACCTGGTCTTCTACCCCGGCCTGGCCCTCATCGGCGTGCGGCCGTGGATGATCCTGGCGGCCGAGGGGTTCGACCTCATCTTCCAGTTCTGGATCCATACCGAGGCCATCGACCGCCTGCCGGCACCGTTCGAGTTGCTGTTCAACACTGCGTCGCATCACCGGGTCCACCACGGCTCGAACCCGCAGTATCTCGACAAGAACTACGGCGGGATCCTCATCATCTGGGACCGATTGTTCGGCACCTTCGAACCCGAAGACGAGCGAGTGGTCTATGGGCTCACCAAGAACATCGACACCTACTCCCCCGCTCGGATCGCCTTCCACGAGTACGCGTCGATCTGGCGTGACCTCCGCTCGACGCGCAGCGCCGCCGACCGAGCCCGGGTGCTGTTCAAGGGCCCCGGATGGCGACCGGCGCTGGAGCCTGCGGTCCTAACGGTCGAGCTCGAACCACACCGTTCTTGACGCGCCGGTCTCCCGGACCACCATCTCGCCACCGGACGACGCGTGGCCGACTGCGTTGGTCACCACCTCACTCACGAGGAGCTCGGCGGTGTCGGCAAGGGTCGACAGCTGCCACTGCTCCAGCGTCGAGCGGGTGAACCGTCGCGCCGCACCGGGAGCCTGATGATCCGGCTGGAAACCGTGGCGTGCCTGACGAGTCATCGAAACCTGGTCACTCGCTCACGCACTGCGGTGGATGAGATTGGTGGTTGCGGTGAGCACCGGGCTCCCCTCCGCGTCGGTGTAGCGGTCTTCCATCACCATGAAGGTCATCGTCTTGCTGCCGGTGGCCTTCTGATAGATGTCGGTGACCTGCCCGTGGAAGTCGAGCCGATCGCCCACCACCATCGGCCGGTGATAGGTGAAGCTCTGTTCACCGTGCAGGATCAGGCCGCCCTGCATCATCAGCCCGCCCATCACCTCGATCATGGGGTTGTGGGCGTCGGGGTCGGGGGGTGGTTGCAGCTCGGCCCACTTCCCGAACGACTGCAGCGCGAACGCGAACGTCGGCGGCGCGGGGATGCCGGCGAACCCCGCCGCCTCCGCCGCGTCGGCATTGGAGTAGACGGCCGAGTAGTCGGTCACCGCCTGGGCGAACTGGGTGACCGCGGCGCGCTCGACCACCACCGTTCCCACACCGGTTGTCATCCCGATGTACCGCTCGAAGCCGGTCTCATCCGCCTTCGCTTCGCCCGAGTCATTCATGAACTCTCCTCCGCGCTGAAGTGTACGAGTCGGTCCCGTCGAGCATCAGACCACCGCGGCGTTCGCCCGAAACGCCCGGTCGATCAGGGTGGTCATGGTGTCGAGCAGGTCGTCGCGGTTCCACCCGAGATCGCGCGACGTGACCACGTAGGCCGTCCGCTCGATCATGGCCAACATCGCTGCGGCGCGCCGTCGGGTGGCGATCTTGGATCCGCCCCGGTCGACCTGACTTTCGAAGCTCTTGGTCATCGACGCGAAGGCGGAACGTCCGAGCGGGTCGAGGGCGCGGGTGCCGACGTGACGTTCAGCCCACGCCCGGATCACCACGCCTTGCTGTTCGTAGAGATCGAGGAACTCGCCCAACCATGCTCGCAAGGCGTCGCGATCGGCGCCGACCAGCTCGAGTCGGGCCGCCAGCGCTGACATCTCCGACGCGCAGCGCTCGGCCAGCTCGCCGAACAACGCTTCCTTGCTGGCGAAGTACAGGTAGAAGGTTCCGTGGCTGACACCGGCTGCCCGAACCACGTCGTCGACCCGGGCCGCGTGATAGCCCTTGTCTGCCAGCGCTTCCATCCCCGCATCGAGGAGTGCGCCCATCGTCGTCCGGCCCGATGCCACCGGAGGCAGACTATTCCCCGACGGACGCCGACCCAGGCGACGTCTACATTTCAGCGATCGAAACAGGTGGGAAACGGTGACGAAACACGACCTGCTTAGACCAGACGAGGTGGCGGACCTCCTCGACGGATACGAGATCGCCGCTCCGTTGGGCCGGCCGGTGTGGGATGAGATGTTCGAGGCGCCCAACCGCCCTCGTCCCGCCTACCAGTCGCTGTACGACTCGCTGTCCGCGCTGTCGCCCGCCGACTTCGACAAGCGGGCGTCGGCCCGCGACCGCAGCTTTCGCGATCAGGGCATCACGTTCTCCCTCGGTGGCGAGGAACGGCCCTTCCCGCTCGATCTGATTCCCCGCCTGATTCCCGCCGATGAGTGGTCGGTCATCGAAGGAGGCGTCGCGCAGCGGGTTCGAGCGCTCGAAGCGTTTCTCGACGACGTGTACGGCCGAGCCGACGTGGTCCGAGATGGGGTCTTCCCCCGTCGACTGCTGACCTCATCGATCCACTACCACCGCCAGGCCGTGGGAGTACGGCCCGCCAACGGAGTGCGGTGCCACGTGTCGGGCATCGACCTCGTCCGCAACGAGGCCGGCGAGTTCTGCGTTCTGGAGGACAACCTGCGCACCCCGTCGGGCGTCTCCTACGTGGTGGAGAACCGTCGGGCCATGACACGGGTCTTCCCCGAGCTGTTCGCATCGCACCGGGTGCGACCGGTGTCGGGCTACCCCGCGCGACTCCTCGAAGCGCTCCGAGCCTCGGCTCCCACCAACACTCCCAACCGCGAACCGAACGTGGTGGTGCTCACGCCGGGCGTCTACAACTCGGCGTACTTCGAGCACTCGTTCCTGGCTCGCCAGATGGGCGTCGAGCTGGTCGAGGGCCAAGACCTCGTGTGCCGCGACAACCTCGTGTACATGCGCACCACCGAGGGCGAGCAGCGCGTCGACGTGGTGTACCGCCGGGTCGACGACGAGTTCCTCGATCCGTTGCACTTCCGGTCGAACTCCCTCGTCGGCTGCCCGGGGATCCTCAACTCCCAACGCGCCGG
>JBBQLA010000256.1:0-4793 GCA_038327485.1 Acidimicrobiales bacterium | reverse complement strand
CGCGACTGCGCGTTCCGCGATCCGTCGGGCAACCTCGTCCGAATCGCGCAAGCCTGACCTGCGATCCGACCCAACGAGATGAACCACATCAAGACCACGACACACGCTGCGGACCAGCACGACCTGATCCGCGTGCAGGGCGCGCGGGTCAACAACCTCAAGGACGTCAGCGTCGAGATCCCCAAGCGTCGGCTCACCGTGTTCACCGGCGTCTCCGGGTCGGGCAAGAGCTCGCTGGTGTTCGCCACCATCGCCGCGGAGTCGCAGCGGCTCATCAACGAGACCTACAGCGCCTTCCTGCAGGGCATGATGCCGAGCCAGTCCCGCCCCGACGTCGACGTCCTCGACGGTCTCACGACGGCGATCATCGTGGACCAGGAGCGGATGGGCGCCAACGTTCGCTCCACGGTCGGCACCGCGACCGACGCCAACGCCATGCTGCGCATCCTCTTCAGCAGGCTCGGCACACCGAACATCGGAGGCCCCAACGCGTTCTCCTTCAACACCGCGACGATCAGCGGCGCCGGGGCGATCACCATCGAGAAGGCCGGCGGCACGACCACCGAGAAGCGATCGTTCTCCCGCGCCGGCGGGATGTGCCCGCGTTGCGAAGGTATGGGCTCGGTCAACGATTTCGACCTGACCGCGCTCTACGACGACTCCAAGTCGCTCAACGAGGGGGCGCTCACGATCCCCGGGTACAGCATGGATGGCTGGTTCGGCCGCATCCTCCGCGGCTGCGGCTACTTCGACCCCGACAAGCCCATCAAGAAGTACACCAAGAAGGAGTTGCAGGATCTTCTCTACAAGGAGCCGACGAAGATCAAGGTCGAGGGCATCAACCTGACGTATTCGGGCCTGATCCCGTCGATCCAGAAGTCGATGCTGTCGAAAGATGTCGACGCCATGCAGCCGCACATCCGGGCGTTCGTGGAGCGGGCGATCCGCTTCGACGTGTGCCCCGACTGTGGCGGATCTCGACTCAACGAATTGGCTCGCTCGTCGAAGATCAACGGGATCAACATCGCCGAGGCCTGCGCGATGCAGATCAGCGATCTGGCTGAGTGGGCGGCCGGCTTGAAGGAGCCGTCGGTGGCGCCGCTGCTGGCCTCGCTGCAGCACGCGCTGGACTCCTTCGTCGAGATCGGCCTGGGCTACCTCTCACTCGATCGGCCGGCCGGGACGCTGTCGGGGGGCGAGGCCCAGCGAACCAAGATGATCCGGCACTTGGGTTCGTCGCTGACCGACGTCACCTATGTGTTCGACGAGCCGACGATCGGGTTGCATCCCCACGACATCGAGCGCATGAACGAGCTGCTGCTGCAGCTTCGCGACAAGGGCAACACCGTGCTCGTCGTCGAGCACAAGCCCGAGGTGATCGCCATCGCGGATCACGTCGTCGACCTGGGTCCGCTCGCCGGCGCCGGTGGCGGGGAGGTGGTCTTCGAGGGCACGGTCGAGGGGCTGCGAGCCAGCAAGACGCTGACTGGCCGACACCTCGACGACCGCGCCGTGCTCAAGGAGGTGCTCCGATCGCCGTCCGGTGTTCTGGAGGTGCGCGGGGCGACCAACCACAATCTGCGCGACGTCGACGTCGACATCCCGCTCGGTGTGCTGGTCGTGCTCACCGGAGTGGCTGGGTCGGGCAAGAGCTCACTGATCAGCGAGTCGGTGTCGGGCCGCGACGGAGTGGTGACGGTCGACCAGGGAGCGATCAAGGGTTCGCGCCGCAGTAATCCGGCGACCTACACCGGGTTGCTCGATCCGATCCGCAAGGAATTCGCCAAGGTCAACAAGGTGAAACCAGCGTTGTTCAGCGCCAACTCCGAGGGAGCCTGTCCGGCCTGCAACGGCGCGGGGGTGATCTACACCGACCTCGCCATGATGGCCGGCGTCGCCACCCTGTGCGACGAGTGTGACGGGAAGCGGTTCCAGGCCGAGGTGCTCGAGTACCACTTCGGCGGCAAGAACATCAGCGAGGTTCTGGCGATGTCGGTGAGCGAAGCCGTGGAGTTCTTCGGCGACGGTGAAGCCGACACGCCCGCCGCGCACAAGATCGTCATGCGCCTGGCCGACGTCGGTCTCGGCTATCTCACCCTCGGCCAGCCCCTCACGACTCTGTCGGGCGGGGAGCGTCAGCGGGTCAAGCTCGCCACGAACATGGCGGGCCACGGCGACATCTACGTGCTCGACGAGCCGACCACCGGTCTCCACCTGGCCGATGTCGAGCAGTTGCTCGGCCTTCTCGACCGGCTCGTCGACTCCGGCAGGTCGGTCATCGTCATCGAGCATCATCAAGCTGTGATGGCGCATGCGGATTGGATCATCGACCTCGGCCCCGGTGCCGGCCACGACGGCGGCCGGATCGTCTTCGAGGGCACCCCCGCCGAGCTGGTGGGCAGCCGCTCCACCCTCACCGGCGAACATCTCGCGACCTACGTCGGGGCCTGAACCCTGGGTGAAATGCGCTTGACCCGGGTTCGGCGGCGGACGAACTTGTTCGATGATGTCGTCCAACACGGATCCGACCTTCGTCGTCGTGCCGTCAGGGTCCCGTGCTCGACGTCAGATCGATACTGTTCGCTCGGCGTCGAACTCGGGGGTGGTCATGACGGAATCGCGGGTGTCGGCCGACTACCTCTCGGCCGACTACCTCTCGGTCGACTACGTGGTGAAGGGCGCGGGTGCGGTCGGGATGGCGTTCGTTGACTCGGTGTTCACCGAGAGCGACGCGACCTTCGCCATCGTCGATCGCCATGATCGCCCGGGCGGCCATTGGAACGATGCGTACCCCTTCGTTCGCCTCCACCAACCGTCGAGCTCCTACGGCGTCAACTCCACGCCGCTCGGCGCCGGGGTGATCGACACGGTTGGACTCAACGCAGGCTTCGAGGAGCTGGCCTCGGGTCACGAGGTGCTGAGCCACTTCGACCGGGTGATGCGGCAGCGGTTTCTTCCATCGGGTCGAGTCCGCTACTTCCCGATGAGCGAGATCGACGATGACGGTGTGGTGACATCGTTGATCTCGGGGGAGCGGTGCCGCATCGATGCCCGCCGGTTCGTCGATGCGACACATTCTCGAATGTCGGTGCCGTCCACCAGTCCGCCGCCGTACTCGGTGGCGCCGAGGGTCGCTTGTGTTCCGTTGAACGAGCTGCCACGACAGGCATCGGGCTTCGACGAGTTCGTCGTGGTGGGGGCGGGCAAGACCGGGATGGATGCGTGTATCTGGCTGCTCGACAACGGTGCCGATCCCGATCGGATTCGATGGATCGTTCCTCGGGACTCGTGGGTGCTCAACCGCGCCAACTTTCAGCCCGGCGATGATCAGTTCGCCTCGTTCTGCAAGAGCATCGCCGACCAGGTGCACAGCGTCGCCGCTGCGGACTCGCCATCCGATGTGTTCGCTCGCCTCGAGGCTGCAGGTGAGCTCCGTCGCATCGATCGCTCCGTCGAACCAAGGGCGTACCACTGCGCCATCCTTAGTGACGGCGAGCTGGCAGAACTTCGCCGAATCGACCAGGTGATCCGACTCGGCCGTGTCATGGCGATCCATGCCGATCGAATCGAGCTGGAACAGGGCGACATCCCCACGAGCGCGAAGTGCCTGCACGTGGACTGTTCGGCGGCCGGCATTCCCGCCCACCCGTCGACGGCGGTCTTCGACGGCGATCGAATCACGCTGCAGTGGATTCGCACCTGCCAGCCGACGTTCAGCGCTGCGTTCATCGGGTTCGTCGAATCGACGTTCTCCGACGACGCGGTCAAGAACGGGATCTGCACCCCGATCGTGCCGCCCACCGTTCCGGGGGATTGGCTCCGCATGATGCGGACCGAGCTCGGCACTCGCGTGGGGTGGGGGGAGCATCCTGAGATCGCCGACTGGCTCGCGGAATCGCGCCTCGATTCGTTCACCGGCACGCTGCGAGCGCGAGGAGGTACTGACTCCACCGCCATGGAGCACCTGGGTCGCTATCTCGCAAACATCGAGCCGGCGATCTCGAAGCTCGACCTGTTCCTGTCCGGATCGACCGACGAGGTGCTCGCATGACCGACGAACTACTGGTCGCCAATGGTGACGTGACCCTGCGAGTGGAGGTGGACGGCAGCGGACCGACGATCCTGTGCGTGCACGGTTGGCCCGAACTCGCACATTCATGGCGCCACCAGGTCGACCACTTCTCCCAACGGGGCCATCGGATCGCCGCCATGGATGTGCGTGGCTACGGGGGGAGTTCTGCGCCGGTCGAGGTAGAGCGGTACACCTTGCGCGAACTGGCCGGCGACGTGGCAGCCGTCGCCGCGGCGCTCGACGATGGCCCGGTCGTGTTGTTCGGCCATGACTGGGGCGCGCCGATCGCGTGGAACACAGCGATACTCCATCCCGATCGGGTGCGGGCGGTGGCGGGCCTCAGCGTTCCGCACACTCCACAACTGCCGTTCTCGCTCCTCGACGTGTTCGATCAGCTCTACTCCGACCGCTTCTTCTACATGCGGTATTTCCAAGAGCCCGGCGTGGCCGAGGCCGCCTTCGAGGTCGATTTGCGCGGCGCCTTGAAGCGCGTCTTCTTCTCGTTGTCCGGCGAGGCGTCGGGAACTGCTGTCGGCAAGTTCATGTCCGGAGGTGCTCGCGACGCAGCGATGCTCGACCAGTTGCCGGATCCGCCATCTGGTCCGCTCGGCTTCTTGACCGACCACGACCTCGATGTCTACGTTCGAGCGTTCGAGCAGTCGGGGATGGCCGGTGGGTTCAACCGCTACCGGGCCATGGCCTTCGACGCTGAGGCGTCGGC
>JBBQLA010000255.1:0-4795 GCA_038327485.1 Acidimicrobiales bacterium | reverse complement strand
GCCTTCGTTGCCGGTCTGTCACTCACCAAGAGCCGTCAGCGAGACCGGATCCGCCGCGAGCTGACACCGGTCGGGCACCTGTTCATCCCGGTGTTCTTTCTGCAGATCGGGATCGACGCGGACGTCACTGCCTTCGCCCGCGTCTCGGTGTTGCGCGACGCCGCAATCCTGCTGGCGGTCGCCATCGTGGGGAAGTTGATCGCCGCGGCAGGGGCGTTCGGGACACGCGCCGATCGCTGGCTCATCGGTCTCGGCATGCTCCCTCGGGGCGAGGTCGGCCTCATCTTCGCCACGATCGGATTGCAGAACGGCGTCCTCGGGCAGGACCTGTACGCGTCGCTGCTGCTGGTGGTGCTCATCACGACGTTGGCGACGCCGCAACTCCTCAAGTTCCGTTACGCCAAGATCCGCTCGACCGTCTCCGCGGTCGTGGGGGGCCTTCCCGTCACCGCGGTCCCGCCGCAAGGCGGATGGCTTCGCATCGTGGACGGTCGCGTCCGCCTCGCCGCGATGCCGCCCCCGGAACGAGTGCTCACTGTGGCGCTCGCCGCAGCGATCGAGGTGATCGACAATCGGCCCTCCGATGAGCTACTCGAGTACCTGAGCGCCTCGGTGCCGAGCGCGCGTTGGGATCTGAGCGCACGCGACGCGATGCGGCGGGTGGTCGAGCGCGGCAATCCTCGGTCGTGGCGGTTCTTGGAGACAGTGGGGGTGCTCGACGTCGCCCTTCCGGAAGTGGCGGAGACGCTCCGGCTCCGCCAACGTGACCCGTACCTGCTCGACGGCACGCACACGCACTCGTGGCAGCTGTTGGAACGGCTGCGTGATCTGCCCGACGGCGGGGGCCTTCGGGTGCATCGGGAGCGACTCGAACATCCCGAGTGGCTCCTGCTGGCAGCGCTGCTCATCGAGGGACTCGGTGGTAGCGACAACGTTGGCCGAGCCGCCGGCGACATCGCCCGGCGGCTGGGCTACGACCCCGAGGCCGAACGCGCCATCGTGGGTCTCGTCGAGGATGACGGGTTGCTCCGAACCGCAGCCGACACCATCGACGCGTTCGACGAGGACGAGGTCCTGCAATTGGCGTCGCACCTCGACACCCCGGAGCGGGCGAGGGCCACCTACCTCTTGGCCATGGTCCGCGACGACCTCGACCCAGATGAACGTCAACGGATCTCGGCATTGCACGAGCTGGTGCAACGAGCACTCGCCGACCCGGATCTCACCGGCGCCCAGGCCCGCAACCTCATCGAACGCCATCGCGCCGAGGCCATGCTGCTCGCTCGCGATCGACCTGACGTCGTGGACCGCATTCGTCGCGCTCCGCGCGCCTACATCGCCCGCCAGCAGCCGGCGGTTCTGGTTCGTCACGCCAAACTCACCGAACCCCCGCTCGACGGACGGCTGCTGCGGGTCGAGGTCATTGCGGGTGAGCAGGGTCAATGGTGGGTCGACATCGGGGCCAAGGATCGTCCCGGACTCCTGTCCACGGTGACTGGGGCGCTCCGAGACCTCGACCTCAACGTCGAACGAGCGATCGTCGCGACCTGGGAGGACCAAGCGGCCATCGAGTCGTTCCTGGTGCGGAGTGCAACGGCACCGGACGCGGCGACCATCGAGAGCGCTGTCATGGGGGCGTTGGAGCAGCCGATCGAGGTGGCGCCGGTCCCCACCGCACGGGTCGAGTTCGACGACATCGTGTCACCGTGGCACACCGTGGCGGTCGTGACCGCCCCTGACTCACCGGGCCTGCTTCACGACCTCACCGGCGTGTTCGCAGCGGCCTCGATCGAGATCAAGGCAGCGAGCATCGGGAGGAACGGAACGAAAGCGGTGGATCGCTTCGAGGTGACCGGCCGCGACGGCCCCCGATTGACCGACGAAGAACGCGAGCTGGTTCGTGAGTACCTCGTGAGTGGTGTCGTCGCCCGCCGCAAGCGGTTCCGACGCGGATTCGACGTCAGCGTGCCCTCATGATCGGCGGTACTCAGGATTTTCCCAATCGAAGCGTTGCCCCTCGTCCCATGCTGATCGCTGGTTCCCGTAGGCCGGGATGCCCTGTGCGTTGTGCAGCATCTGGGCCAAGTGCAGGAGATTCCACGTCATGAAGGTCGTGTTGCGACTGGTGAACTCGTTCTCGGGGCCACCGGAGCCAGGGTCGAGGTAGGACGGCCCGGGGCCGGCTTCACCGATCCACCCAGCGTCGGCCTGAGGAGGGATGGTGTACCCGATGTGTTGAAGGCTGTAGAGCACATTCGACGCACAGTGCTTGATCCCATCCTCATTGCCGGTGATGAGGCATCCGCCAACCCGGCCGTAGTACCGCCACTGGCCCTGGTCGTTCAGGTCTCCCGATGACGCGTAGAGCCGCTCGATGCACTTCTTGGTCTCGGAACTGTTGTCGCCGAGCCAGATCGGACCCGCAATGACGAGGATGTTGGCGGCCCACACCTTCTCTTGGATCGCCGGCCATTCGTCAGTCGCCCAACCGTGTTCGGTCATGTCGGGCCAGACGCCGGTCGCGACGTCATGATCGATGAGGCGCACCACCTCGGTGGCAACGCCGTGCTTGGTCATGATCTCCGCTGACGCGTCCACCAGCGCTTGGGTGTTGGACACCTCCGGTGAGCGTTTCAGGGTGCAATTGATGAACAGTGCCCGAAGCCCGGTGAAATCGGGCTCGGCACCGCCGGTCGTGCTGTCGTGGGTGCTCATTTGCCGACCGTACCCGCCAGCGTCAGGCGATGACCCGCGCCAGGGTCTCGCCGAGCAGCGCGACCCGCCCCTCGATGTGGCAGTTGGCGGGTGCGCTCACGGTGAAGCCGTCGACGCCCGTGGTGAGATAGGTCGAGAACAGCTCGCCGATGTCGTCGGGATCGCCATGGGGAACCATCGCCCGCATCACCGCAGCGTCGTCGTCCGACATGGCGGAGGTGTCGAGCCCGCGCGATGCCAGCAGCGCGTCGACCTCGGCGACAGCTTGGTCGTGAGTGGGTGCGACGCACGCCCGGCCCTGATACGAGACCGTGATCTCGGACCGGTCGCGCCCGAGCCGATCGCAGTGGGCGGCCAACGCGTCGAGTTTGCGGGGGATCTCGTCGACGTCGCAGATGAGGTTGGACTCGTCCGCGTACTGGGCCACCAGCCGGAGGGTCTTCTTCTCTCCCCCTCCGCCGATCATGATGGGAATCGGCCCCAGAGGTGCGGGGGAGTTGATGGCGTCGGTCACCCGGTACCACTTGCCATCGAGCGACGGCCGCTCGCCGGCGAACATCCCCTTGATGATCTGCAGTGCCTCTTCGAGTTTCTCGAACCGCTCGGTGAACGTACCGAACTCGAAGCCCAGCGAGTCATGCTCCAGCTCGAACCAACCGGCGCCGATACCGAGCTGTGCACGGCCGCCGGACACGATGTCGAGGGTGGTGAGGGTCTTGGCCAGCAGGGTCGGGTTCCTGTAGGTGTTGCCGGTGACGAGCGCCGAGAGCCGAACGGTCGACGTGTGTTGCGCCAGCGCCGCGAGCACCGTGTAGCACTCGAGCATCTCGAGCTCGGGCGGGCCGAGCATCGGCAACTGGTAGAGGTGGTCCATGACCATCACCGTGTCGAAGCCGCTCGTGTCGGCTTCGCGCGCCTGGCGAGCGACCACGGCGAACAGGTCGGGGGCCGCAATGTCGGGATAGGTGAAATTGGGGATCTGGTACCCGAGCTTGGTCATGTCGGCGAACCTACCGCCGGCATGCGATGACGCCGCTGCAGGCGGTGCGTCTTTTTCCGCGACTCGTCGGGGCCGAGGTCACAAGTTGAGCGGGAAGCTCACGACGTTGATGTCGCTGCCGTCCTTGGCCGACGCCTCCCACACACGCAGCTTCGCGACGCCGGTTGCCGCAGTGGGGAAGGCGATCACCTGGCTGAACGTCCCTCGAGTGCCGGTCCCGGAGGTGGCCGTGACGAAGTGGTCGTAGAGGACGGCACCGGCGCTGTCGGTCAGGCGGAGCAGAAAGCTCGCCTCGAACGTATTTGCGGTGCCCTCGATGACCACACCGCTGTGCACGCTGTCACCGGGCAGGGGTGATTCCACGAGGATGGCCGGCGTCATCGCCTCCCAGTCGCCACGGCCCTGAGGATGGTCAAGCATGATTCCCTCGCCGCCCAGCGCGGTGACCGGGGTGCCGTCGAGTTGGAACGCCACCGTCTTGATCTCCGGGAACCGCGTCAGCGTGTAGACCACTTGGGCCACGCGCTCCTGCATCGACAGGGACCCTCCGCCGCTTCCGAAGGCCGTCGAGAGGTCGGCAGTGGCCGACCCGGCAGCGACGCTCAGAGAGAGCACCTTGGTGCCAGTCGGCACCGCTGAGGTGAGCCCAGAATCGGAGGCGCTCGGCCCGTCCATGAGCGCGTCGAGCGCGGCTCGCGGGGAGTTGTCGGCTGCCGAGCGTCGAACTGGGGCCACCTTCTCGTCGCGGACGAGGTAGGCGACCACTGAGCTGGAGGCCGGGCTCGTGGTGGTCGTGGTGGCGGTGGCCGTGGTGGTGGTCGTCGTGGTGGCGGCCGTGGTGGTCGTGGTGGTGGCGGTTCGGGCGGTGTCGCCGCAGCCGGCGAGTGCGATCAACGCGACCGCAGCGAAAACTCGGGAACGGGTGGCGTGTGATGTCATGGGACGAACCTCCTCAAGATTCTCGATTCACCATGGGCGCGCCGGCGTCGTCGGAACAGGGCACGAAGACACAGATCGACCATCGCTCTGGTGAGCGCTGGCTGTTCGACATAGGTGCGGTCGACGAACGGTGAGGTCATG
>JBBQLA010000254.1:0-4798 GCA_038327485.1 Acidimicrobiales bacterium | reverse complement strand
ATCGACGGTCGACGATGACGTGAACGTGACCAGGTCCGCTGCCGCGACGGCGTCGATCAACGACCGGTCGGGTCGCGCCGTGAGCGTGCGGTACACGTCGAGCACCTCGACCGCCCAGCCCTTGGCCCGCAACCCGTCGGGCAGCACGTCGCGAGCGACTTCGGCCCGGGCCAACAGGATGCGTCCACCGTCGGCCGGCGGTGCCGGCAACGCGTCGAGGAGGGACTCGGCGACGAAGGACTCGGGCACGAGATCCACCCGCAGGAATCGGCGCTCGATCTCTGCTGCGGTGCCGGGGCCGATGGCGGCGATGCGCACGCCGGCAAGTCGGCGTCCGTCACCGACGGCGTCGAGGAACCGTGACGCGCCGTTGGGTGAGGTGAACACGACCCAGTCGAACTGGCCGACCCGCTCGGCGGTCCCCCTCATCCACAACCCGCCGTCGAGGGGCTCCGCCAGCTCGATCACGGGAAAGGAGATGACTTCGGCCCCTGCGTCGCGCAGCAGCGCCGACAGGGGCCCGGCTTGGTGACGGGCGCGGGTGACCACGACAGTTCGGCCGAGCAGCGGTCGGCGCTCGAACCAGCCCAACTGCTCAGCGGCAACGTCGCCGACAACGATCACCGACGGTGGCTGGAGTGCGTGGTCGGTGATGGTGGCGAGGGTGGCCCGCACGGTGCGCTGCGACGATCGGGTCCCCCATCGGATCACTGCGACCGGCGTGGCGGCCGCCAGACCGCCGGCCATCAGTCGGCGGGTGATCTCGGGCAGATGAGCGACGCCCTTCAGGATGATGAGTGTGCCGCCGGCCTTCGCAAGCTGTTCCCACTCGACCGAAGGGAGGCCCTTGGTCGGATCCTCGTGGCCGGTGACGACCGTGAACGAGGTCGACGAATAGCGGAGGGTCACCGGGATCCCGGCGTAGGCGGGCACGGCGATGGCCGAGCTGATGCCGGGCACCACCTCGTAGGCCACGCCGGCCCCCTCCAGCGCCATCGCTTCCTCACCGCCGCGCGCGAACACGAAGGGGTCGCCTCCCTTGAGGCGCACCACGCACTGCCCTCGGCGGCCACGATCGACGAGCAATTCGTTGATCTGCGTCTGCGATGCCGACCCACCGGGCCCTTTGCCGACGTCGATGATCTCGGCCCGCTCCCCCGCGAGCTCGAGGAGCGACGATGCCGACAGACGGTCGTGAATCACCACCTCTGCCCGGGCCAGGAGTTCCGCCCCGCGAACGGTGAGCAGCCCCGGGTCACCGGGACCGGCTCCGACCAGGTAGACGGTCACGAACGGAGCACCGTGGCCGCGGCGACACCCAACGCTTCACCGTCGTCGCCGGTCCGGTCGAACGTGCCGATCGAACCGTCGTCGGAAGCGAGCAGCGCCCGCAGTCGGACTCCGGCCCCGTCGATCACGGCGTAAGCGCCGGCCGGAAGGTCGCAGTCGCCGCCGAGCTCGGCGAGGAACGCCCGCTCGGACTGGAAGCAACGCCGACTGACCGCATCGTCGAACCGGCCCAGCAGCGCGGACGCGAACGAATCATCGGAGCGGCACTCGATGGCGAGCGCGCCCTGGCCGACCTGGGGCAGCATCGTCTCGACGTCCAACACCTCGGCGACCCGGTCGACCCATCCCAGTCGGCGCAGCGCGGCGTAGGCCACGACCACTGCGTCGTGGGATTCCGCCGCGGCGATCCGCCTGGCCATGTTGCCGCGCAGCCCGACGATCTCGAGATCGGGGCGAAGGTGTTTCAACTGCACCGCACGTCGACGCGAGCCGGTGGCCACGAGTCCGCCAGGCGCGATGTCTCCCAACGCCGAGCCGACCAACGCGTCGCGCGGGTCGTCGCGTGGCGGGATCGCCGCCAACGTGAGGCCGTCGGGGGTCACCGCGGGGAGGTCCTTGGCACTGTGGACGGCGATGTCGGCGCGACCATCGAGCACGGCGCGCTGAACCTCCTTGACGAAGACACCCTTGCCGCCGATCTCGGCCAAGGGCACGTCGAGGCGCCGATCACCCTCGGTGCTGACCACGACGATCTCGGTACGAACCGACGGGTCGAATTTCACGAGCGCGTCGGCCACGAAATTCGCCTGCCACAGCGCGAGGGGACTCCCCCGTGACGCAATCCTCAGCCGAGGAACGTCAGCCGAGATCGAAGAGTTCACGCAGCGAGCCGGACAGTCGCTCGCCTCGAGGCGACCCGGCGGCATCTTTGAGACGCACGGTCGGCGAATGCAACAACTTTGCGACGATGCCCTTCGACAGCGACTCGACGATGGCCCGCTGTTCGGGATCGAGGTCGGCCAGACGAGCCGCGAATCGCTCGAGCTCGCCGGCGCGCACCTGATCGGCCCACTGATGCAGGTCACCGATCAACGGAGCCACCTCGCGGGTGCTGGCGGTGGCGGTGAACCGCTCGATCTCGGCGTCGACGATGGCACGGACCGCTGGCACCTCGCGGCGACGATCCTCGATACCGGCATCGCAGAACCGTTGCAGCGCCTCCATGTCGAACAGCGACACGCCGTCGAGAGTGGTGACCGAGGGTTCCACGTCACGGGGCACGCCGATGTCGACCAGAACGACTGGTCGACCGGCGCGGGAACTCATCACGGCCCGCATGGCGTCGATGGTCACCAACGGAGTCGGGGCTCCGGTGGCGGTGAACACCACATCGGCGTCGACCAGGGCTGACTCGAGCCCGTCGAGCCCGATGCCGGCCAGCAGTGCGGGCCGATTCTCGGCCGCCAACTCTGCTGCGACCACCCGGGCACGATCTGCATCGCGGTTGGCGATGGTGATCGACGCCGCATTCGCGTCGGCCAGCAGGTTGGCCATACCTCGACCCATCTCGCCGGCACCGATGACCAGCGCGTTGACCGCGGCGATGCCTCCGGTGCGCTCGGCCGCCATGACCACCGCCGCCTGCGACACCGAGGTGACCGAGCGAGAGATCGAGGTCTCGGTGCGGGCTCGCTTGCCGCACCCGACGGCGTGGCGGAACAGCAGGTTGAGCGTGGGCCCAGCGGTGCCGGCCTCGCGAGCCGCATCCCAGGCGGTCCGGACCTGGCCGAGGATCTCGTGCTCGCCGATGACCACCGAATCGAGTCCGGCCGCCACCGCGAACAGGTGACCGACGGCATCGGTGTCGTACTCGACCATCAGGTGGTCGCTGAACTCCTCCGGCGGGAGGTAGGTCAGGTCGCAGACGAGATCACGGATGTCGGAGTAGGCGCCGTGGAAACGCTCGGCGACGGCGTAGATCTCGGTGCGATTGCAGGTCGACACGATGACCGCTTCAGACACCCAGTCGCAGGCCACGAGCGCGTGCAGGTACTTCGTCAACCGATCGCCGTCGAGCGCCATCTTCTCGAGCAAGCCGAGGGGCGCAGTGCGGTGGTTCGCTCCTATGACGACAACAGACACGCCCGGAGACACTCCTTCAAATCGGCTCGAGAGCCCAGGTTGGCTGCCGCAAGCATCCCAGCGTCGAGGGCTTCGTGCCAAACCGCCCCGGTCGGTGTGACACCTGCCTCCAGCAGCTCGGATCGCAGCTCGGCAGCCACTTCGACCAGGAGCTGGACACGCTCGTCGAGGACGAGGGCGATGCGGTCGCGAACCCAAGTGGCGACTGCTGGTGCGGCCGGTTCGGTCCAGATCGCCGCGCTCACTGCAACGCCGTCGACCACTGCCGGGAGACGACCCGATGCGGCGGGTTCATCGTGAACACCCACTCCGATCGCTCCGACGTCATCAGCCCAGTCCAGCACTCGCCGGTTCAGTTCGCGGTCATCGGTCGCGGCCAACACCAAGGACGCCCCGTCGAGGTCGGTCCGCACGACCGCTCGCAACGCGACGGTGAGGCCGGCCTGGTCGCGAAGTTCCTCGAGCTGGCCGGTGACCCTGGGCGCGACCACGTCGACCAGCGCACCCGCCGCCAGCAGTCGAACGATTCGTCGGGTGGCCACGCTTCCTCCGCCCACGACCACGACGCGTCGACCGTGGAGGTCGAGGGCGACGGGGTACCGCCGGGTCATCCCGCGGCGTCGAGGCTGCTTCGGCGCTCGTTGTAGAACGACAGGATCTGCAACTCGACGGCCACGTCGACCTTGCGCACCGAGATGTCATCGGGCACTGCGATCACGGTGGGGGCGAAGTTGAGGATGGACGAGATACCGGCGGCCACCATGCGATCCGCCACTTCCTGTGCCGCCGCTGCGGGGGTGGCGATCACACCGATCGAGACCTTGCGGTCGACCAGGATGCGAGGCAGTTCGTCGATGTGTTCGATGGTGAGGTTGTTGATCTTCTGACCCACCTTGGCCGGATCGGTGTCGACCAACCCGGCGATGAGGAACCCGCGCTCCTGGAAGCCGCCGTACTTGGCGAGCGCCTGGCCCAGGTTGCCCATGCCGACGATGACGCAAGGCCAGTCGTGGGTCAGGCCCAACTCGCGACGGATGTGGAACAGCAGGTACTCGACGTCGTAGCCGACACCACGAGTGCCGTAACTCCCGAAGTACGACAAGTCCTTGCGCACCTTCGCCGCGTTCACACCAGCCATCTCGGCGAGGCGTTCGGAGCTGATCGTGGCCTTGTGCTCGGCCGCAGTGTCCTGCAACGCCCGCAGGTACACCGGCAGACGCGCCACGGTTGCCTCGGGGATCTGCCGCGGGGCGGGCGAATCGGCGGTCATCTGCTGACGGTACCGAGTTCGTTCACTTATTCACAAAGTCGGCCCGCTCGGGTCACCGGGCTCGTGTCGGAGCACCCCGACCGGCGACACTGATGA
>JBBQLA010000253.1:0-4803 GCA_038327485.1 Acidimicrobiales bacterium | reverse complement strand
CGCTCAGCACCGGTCACACCGGCTCGTTGTCGACCGTGCATGCCCGATCGGCGTTGGGCGCCATTTCGCGGCTGCGCACCTTCTGCGCCATGTCGGCGGGCTTCAGCGATGCCGTCGTTCGAGCCCAGGTCGACGCGGCAGTCGAAGTGCTGATCGGCATGAGACGGCGAGCCGACGGCGCTCGTGTGGTCACCTCGATCGCTCAGGTGGATGAAGCCGGCGGGCTCAACGTGGTCTTCGACGAAGCGAGCCGATCATGAGACCGCTGGTCGGCTCACTCCTCGGCGGCCTGCTGGCTGCGGTGGCGCTCGCGGCCCTCGGAGCTTCCCACGGGGGGTGGTCCCAGTGTGGAGCAGCGCAGCGATTGCGGGACCTGTCGGCCCACGGTGTCGCTCCAGTGGATCGGTCGTTGACGGTGCGGCTCGGTGCGGTCATCGCCCGACATGACTCGTCGCAACGGCGGGAGCTCCTCGCCTCGCTCCCCATCGCGGTGGAGCTGATGGGGGCGGCGGTGAAATCTGGTGCGGAGTTGCTCGAAGCGATGACGGTGGCTGCGAGCGGCGTGGGTGGTCAGTTCGCTTCGGATGTCGCCGATGTGACCCGACAAGTCGACGAGGGAGCCACCACGTCGGAGGCGCTGCATCGGTGGCGGATTCGACGCGATCTCGAGAGCATCGACCGGCTGGTTCTGACGTGCGAGGTGGGTCGCCGCATGGGGTCGGGCCTCGATCTCAGCCTGGAGTCGCTGGCGGCGGGACTACGGCTCGACGAGGAATCGGCGTCCAATCGACGGATGGCGTCGGCCCAATCGTTGGCGTCGGCCGCCGTGATGGTGCTGTTGCCGGTCGTCATGATCGTGACGCAAGCGGGATCGCTGTTCGGCTCGGCGATCGGTTGGGGGTGCGTTGTGTCGGCGGTCGGCCTCGACGGAGTCGGGGCGCTGTGGATGCACCGTCTGATCCGGGCGGCCGCGTGACCATGACACTGGTCGTGGCGTTGGCGTGGAGCGGACTGGCGATGTGGTGGCTGGGCGACCCGCGCGGCCTGCCGTCGCGTCAGGTCGTTCCCGCTCAGCTGCTGGAGACCTCGAAGGTGTCGACACGTCGACTCGACCCGCGCTGGCTGGTGGTGAGCCTCGTGCTGGTCGCGCTGTTCAGCCCGGCCTCGGCGGCCGTCGGGGCCAGCGCGCTGCTGGCGAGATGGAACGCATCGAGAGCGAGGGAGCGTCGCTCCGCCGAACGGTTCGACGACGACCTGGTAGCGGTCCTCGATCAGCTCGCCGTGTGCGTCACGTCGGGGCTCACCGTGTCGCTCGCCGTCGAGACCGTGGGCAACGCGGCGCAGGGACCGGTCGGTCAGTGGCTGCGATCGGTGCATCGGCGTCTGGAGCTCGGTGAACCGCTGTCGCTCGCGCTCGAGGCGACCGCCAAGTCCGTAGGAGGCTCGTTGTCATCGGTGATCGGTTCGATCGTGGCCCGCGATCGCACCGGCGCTCCTCAGGACACCGCGCTTCGGGCCGCTGCTGCGCGGCAACGCCAACTCGTGGATCGTCGGCGGGAGGCGCGGATACGCCGTCTCCCGGTGTGGCTGTTGCTCCCCCTCACCTGCTGCGTCCTGCCGGCGGTCGCTCTGGTGATCGTCGTGCCCCAACTCGTCGTCTTCCCCTCCTGAACCACATCTCCTGGAGGACCCATGCCAGTCATCATCGGACTCATCGTCCATCGCTTCATTGCCGCGCAGAACCGATTGGTCGAACACCTCGATCGGGTCGACCGGTCCGATCGGGCGCAGTCGACCGCCGAATACGCCCTGGTCATGGTGGGCGTGGGAGCGCTCGCCGTCTTCGTGTTCCGCTGGTTGCAGACATCAGGCCTGATCGAGCGCCTGTTCGGCGCGGTGATCGAACAACTGATGCCGAAGTGATTCGGCGCCCACGCGACGACGGTGGGCAGACAACAGCCGAGTTCGCGCTGGCCCTCCCGCTTGTCACGCTGCTGGTCCTGCTGTTGGTGCAGGCGGCAGCTGTGGCACGCGATCGCATCGCGGTGGTCAACGCGGCGCGTGATGGCGCCCGTACGGCCATCGTCGAACCGACACTCGCATCGGTGACAGCGGCCGTCGAACGTTCCACCTCGCTCGACCCCCAGCAGTTGGGGGTCGAGCTGCGTGGTGGCACCGACCCCGGCGATGTCGTGACCGTGGTGGTCCGTTACCGCTGCGTCACATCGATTCCGCTGATCGGCGCCCTCGTTCCCGACATCGATCTCACCGAGGAGTTCGCCGCAGTCGTGGAGTGAACATCGTGGAGTGAACATCGTGGAGTGAACATCGTGGGGAGTGAGGACCCGGGGAACCTCGCTCAGCGATGAAGGATCGTGCGAAGCAGGGCGGAGGCGGCGGCCTTGTCCAGCGGCTCGTTGCCGTTGCCGCACTTCGGTGACTGCACACACGACGGGCACCCGTGCTCGCACCGGCACCGTTCGATCACGCCGAGCGTCGCGGCCAAGTGGCGGTCGACGGCACCGAATGCCAGCGGCGCGACACCGGCTCCGCCGGCGTAGGCGTCGTGGATCACGATGGTCGGCAAGCCCGTGTCGGTGAGCAGCTCGGTTGACAGGCCGCCCACGTCCCATCGGTCACAAATGGCGAACAGCGGCAGGATCCCGATGGCGGCGTGCTCGATGGCGTGCAGCGCGCCCCCGACCGAGGAGGGAGCGATCTGCGCTGCCTGCACCGTGGCGGGATCGATGGTGTACCACACCGCGGTGGTGACGAGTCGTTCGGGCGGCAGGTCAAGCGATCGGGTACGAATCGTTCGGTGATCGCTGACCCGTCGTTCCTCGAACCCGACGACGTGGTTGACCACCTCGACCTGGCCGTGATGCGCCGTCGCTCGCCCCAGCGACCGCTGCTCGACGGTGTGGATGATCGACACGTCGCTGGTCGCACGAACCTGGGTGTAGGTCTCGCCGTTCGACGCCGACACCGTCGCGGTCCGCGCCGCCAGATCGAGGTGCTCGACGCGGAGCGCTCGACCTTGGTGCAGGTAGATGGCTCCCTGATGGGTCTGCTCGAAGACCCGGGCGCCGTCGACGGTACCGATGAGGGTGCCGTCACCGTCGACGATCTTGAAGTCGCGTCGGGAGCTCGACCGCAGCCCGACGCCTGACGACGGCCAGCCCCGCCCCGACCACACGGCCACGGTGTCGTCGCGGCGATGACGAAGGGTGAGCCAGTCGTTCTGGACGCCGCGCAGCACGCCGCCGTCGAGCTCGTCGATCCAGAACTGTTCGTCGGTCCAGTGCAGGAATCGTTCGTGCGCCGCACACCCGACGTGCGCGTCGACCACCAGCGGATTGCCGACGTTGACCACCGCTCGCTCGGCCGGACGCGAGAACGTCTCGGCCGGATGCTCCATGACCCACTGGTCGAGTTGATCCTCGCCGGCCACGACGATCGACAGCGACGCCGCTCCGCGTCGGCCGGCTCGCCCGATCTGTTGCCACATGGACGCCACGGTGCCGGGGAATCCGCACAGCACCACCGCGTCGAGCCCGGCGATGTCGACGCCGAGTTCGAGTGCGTTGGTGGCGACGACGACATCGAGTTCGTCACGCGCCAGCGCGACTTCGATCTCGCGTCGTTCCTCGGTGAGGTAGCCCCCGCGGTAGGCGCGCACGCGGTCGATCGAGCTCGGTCCGAGACGGCGACGCACCTCATTGGCCACGACCTCGGTGGCTCGCCTGGATCGGCAGAACACCACAGTCGACAGCCCGGCCTCGACCAACGAGGCAGTGAGCCGGGTGGCTTCACCGGTGGTGGATCGGGTCCGTTTCGACGCGCCGTTCGGGTTGGGTTGCCACAAGGCGATCGACCGGGGCCCGCGCGGCGAACCGTCATCGAGGACCTCGGTGACCGGCCGTCCGCACAACTCCGACGCCAGGCGCCCTGGCTCGCCGATGGTGGCGGACGTGAACACGAACGTGGGGTCGCCTCCGTAGAGCGCTGAGAGGCGGACCAGACGGCGCAGCACGTGGGCCACGTGCGATCCGAACACGCCGCGCAGCACGTGCAGCTCGTCGACCACCACGAACTGGAGGCGACCCAGGAAGGTGGCCCACTTGCGGTGGTTCGGCAGCAGCCCGTGGTGGAGCATTTCGGGATTGGTCAGCACCACGTTGGCCCGATCGCGGATGACGGTGCGTTCCTCGGTGGACGCATCTCCGTCGTAGGCGCCGGCCACGACGCCATCGAGTCCGGCCCGTGCCTTGAGCTCGGTGAGAGCCCGGAGCTGGTCCTGGGCCAACGCCTTCGTCGGGAACAGCAGCAGCGACGTACCCGAACGAATCGGTTGAGTGGCCACCTCGGCGATGGGGATCTGATACGCCAGCGACTTGCCCGACGCGGTGCCCGTCGCGAGGACGATCGACTCGCCGGCGCGTATGAGATCGATCGCACGGGCCTGGTGCACGTAGAGCCCACTCGACGGCACCATCGCGGCCAATCGACCAGGCAGTGGGGTGGCGAGCGACCCGACATGAGCCACGCGTGCGGGCTGTTGCTCGACGTGTACGAGGCGCACATCGTCGGCGCGTTCGGCCAGCCAGCCCTCGATCGGTGAGGACGCGGTCAGCGGTGGCTCGAGCACATCGAAGGCGATGCGGGGAGCCTACGGTCGCCCTGTGTCAGTCACCGGGCGCGGGTTACCGTGTCATGTGTTCCGATCCCACCATCGCGAGGACCCACCGGCGCTGGTGCTGGTCGGCGAGGTCGACTTGGCGGCCCTCCCCGAGCTGCGGCGAG
>JBBQLA010000252.1:0-4815 GCA_038327485.1 Acidimicrobiales bacterium | reverse complement strand
TGGACCGCCGCGTTGTTGTGGCTCGGCAACGTCAGCTGGAAGATCCCACCGACGTTTGGTCGCAGCGGCAACGGTTGCAGCTCACTGTGCCGATACACCAAAGCCGGGATCGACCATCCGGTCCTCCCCGGCGCGCCATGGCTCCTCGAGCACCTCATCAGCCCCCACCTGTGGGCATTCGGTTGGATCACGATCCTGTCCGAAGGCACCCTCGCCATCCTGTTGATGGCCGGCCGCTACCGACGCACCGCCGCCGTGCTCGGGATCGTTCAAAGCTTCGCGATCCTCGCGGCGGTCGCTAACGCACCCGGCGAGTGGTACTGGTCGTACCTGTTGATGATCGCGTTGCACCTCGCAGTGCTGACCACCATCCCCGGGGCGCGTCTGCAGTCCGCACGGGCGATGGCAGCGGTCACGGTCGGCTTCGGTGTCGTCATGGCAATCGTCCACTCCGGGGAAGGAGTCACCGGCACCCGATTCACCCTCTTCAGTGGTTCCAGCGGGCTTCCCGATGACATCGCCAAGAACCTGTTCGGCGGTTCCATCGCGTTGGGCCTGATCATCGCCGCGGTCGGAGCCGCCGGCATCGCAATCGCGATCCGCCTCGACCTCGCGCGACAACGAATCGTCGGCGCCGCCCTCGCCGTACTCGGTGTGATCCTGTTCCTCACCTACGGTCCCGACGGGCTGCTCGTCCGACTCGGGTCGACCACCACCACCGCGTGCGTGGTCATCGCGCTCGGTCTCGCCCTGGCGATCCAACCAGCTCAGGCCGAACCCGACACCCACTGAGCGGCGATCGCCTCGACGAGCGCCAAGATCCGATGGGTGCCGTCATCGGCGCCCTTCTCGAAATCATCGCCGTCGACCGCCATCGTGTTCGTGACATGAGCGACGCACACCACGTCACGGCCGGTCGCGGCCGCGTAGGCGTAGAGACCCGCGGCCTCCATCTCGACCGCGTGGACACCTGCCGCTTCGGCGGCAGCGATCGCTGACGCTGTTTCGCGGAACGGTGCGTCCGTTGTCCACGACCGACCGAGCACGACCGGCTCATCCAGGGTGGTGATCCCCGCGGCGAAGCGTTCTGCCAGTGTTGGTCGGAGCGACGCCCACTCCGACGGGGAAAGGTAGTGAAGGCTCGTGCCCTCGTCTCGCCACGCCCGTTCGATCAGCACGAAGTACGGCGGGTCGCCAAGTGGAACGATGCGACCAGCGGAGGTCACCGAGATGATGAGCTTGCACCCCGATGCGTGGAGCTCCTCGGCGACGAGCACCGCGTACGGTCCGCCAACCGCACACGGGACGATGCCGACCTCGCGGCCACCACACTTCGTGACCCACAGCTCGGAGTGGTAGCACGCCCACGATTCGAGTCGGGTCCCGTCACCGGTGCGGGCCAGGTGGCGCACGACGTCACCGTCGGGGTCGAGTACACACACCTCAGGAACCGCGCCCATGGCCAAACCGCGTTGGCGCCGCGCCTCCCGCAACAACCCGTCGACCTGGAACACCGACACCTCGTCATATGACTTCGGCTGAAACAGTGGCGGGAGATCGGTCATGCCCCCACAGTCTGGCCGCGCAGATTCTTGCCACAGGTCTTTGCGGCCGTGTCCCTGACCGAGCACTACGGACGCGAGCGTCGGCGTTGGGGTTCACAGTGCTGCGATCTACTGCCGGGTGTCCACCGATGAACAAGCGGAGCGGGGCACGAGTGTCGCTGATCACCCATCGAGGTGCGCCGACCACTCCATGGGTCAGGGTTGGCCAGTGGTCGCCCAGCTCATCGACGAGGGCGCGTCACGCGCGACGCTGGATCGCCCCGCGCTTCACGCCTTGATGGCCGGCACAGCTGAGCGGACGTTCGACCGCGTGATCGACATCGACCCGGGCCGTTTGTTGCGTGACCTGATTGACGGGCTCATCCTCGAACGGGACCTTCCAGTAACCGACACGGAGGTGTCGTACCTGGTGGCACCGACCATCGGGATTCTCGAACGACAGGTCCGCGGGCAATCGCCGAAGAGGAGCGCCACAAACCCAGGAACGAACGACCCGAGGATTACCAGCGGTCGCCGAGTGTTCCCCGGAGTTCACCTGGCGACATCACCGTAGGAGCCTTGAATCTGCGAGGGTGATGCGATGACGGGTCCGGGTCAGTCGAAGCGTCCGTGGCTGACTCGGAACCTGAAGGTCCTCTCGCTCGTGTCGCTACTTCAGGACACTGCGTCAGAGTTGTTGTACCCGATCCTGCCGATCTTCCTGACGGCCGTGCTGGGGGCGCCGGTCGCGGTGGTCGGGATGATCGAAGGAGTCGCCGACGGTGCTGCGTCGTTGACCAAGATCGTGTCAGGGCGCCTCGCTGACCGCCGATCTAAACGCGGGTTGGTGGCCTCAGGCTACGGGCTCGCCGCAGCCGCGAAAGTGATCATCGCCGCGGCGAACACGTGGCCGCTGGTGCTCGCCGCGCGGGTGCTCGACCGATTCGGTAAGGGGATCCGGGGCGCACCGCGCGACGCGTTGATCGCCGATGACACCCCGACGGGGCATCGCGGCAAGGCGTTCGGGTTCCACCGCAGCATGGACACCGCCGGTGCAGTGTTCGGGCCGCTCATCGGTCTCGCGCTCTACGAGGCGCTCGACCATCGGATCCGACCGCTGCTGATCGTCGCCGCCATCCCCGCTGTGATCAGCGTGGCGCTCGTCGCGTTCGTCCACGAGCCGGCCCGACCGAACCCGCCGGCAGTGGCAATTCCCGAGGAAGGTGCAGTCGAGTCGCTTGAACCGTTGGGCCGGTCGTACCGGCGGGCGATCGGGGTGCTCGCGATGTTCGGGATCGTGAACTTCTCCGACGCGCTCCTCATCCTTCGGGCCCGGCACCTGGGGCTGAGCGTCGCCGCGATCATCGGCGTGTACTGCCTCTACAACTTCGTGTACGCGGCGCTCAGCTATCCGGCCGGAGCGATCTCGGACCGGGTCCCGCGTCATCTCGTGATCGCCGCTGGCCTCGCCGTGTTCGCGGTCGCGTATCTCGGCCTCGGTGTCGCGACCACCGCTGGGCAAGTTTGGGCCCTGTTCGCTCTGTACGGGGCATTCACCGCGCTCACCGACGGTGTCAGCAAGGCGTGGATCGTCGACCTCGTCCCGTCCGGATCAAAGGGCCGGGCGATCGGGTTGCAGCAAGGCATCGCTGGCGGCGGCGCGATCGTCGCAGGGCTGTGGGCGGGCCTCGCCTGGAACGGCACCGGACACCTCCCCCTCCTCGTCGCCGGGACAGTCACTGCGTTGCTGGCCATCGCCCTCGCGTCATTCGGCCATCGGATCGAGTCGACGACCGCCACAGTCAACTGATGGCGATGGGGGGTGGCCTGAACCGCCTTGGGCTGATGGCTCCTGCCAACGTGAACCGACAAGAACATGCGGAGTGGAAGCTGCGCGGAGCCGGTGCATCACCATCTGGGTCACGTTCACCGCCACCGGCCAGTGAGCAACTGGGACCGGCCCCCACTCTCCAACAGACCCCACTTCCGTCCCGTCGCCGATCGACGTGCGGATGTCTCTGTCGGGATCGTTCCCCTCCCGGCAGGGGCGGTCCGTGACCCTGTTGACACAATGAGCTCCCTGGGTGGAGGATCGCGGCGCCGGCCTCAGGTATCGGCGGCGGGGGGTCACCAATGTGCTCGAAGAAGTCCATCCGCACTGCTTGCGTGGCACTCCTGGTTTTCGGGTTCGCGTTGTCGGGGTGCGCGCCGTGCCCGACGCAGAGCAACCGGCCGACCCAGATCGTCTCGGGCGACTCGCACAGCTGTGTCCAGATGGCCGACGGGACGGTCAAGTGCTGGGGCTGGAGCACCAGTACGAACTCCGACGTAGCGGTCACGGAGGCGGGAGTCACGGGCGTGTACCAGCTCGCCGCCTCGGTCATCCACACGTGTGGCCTCTTCAGCTCTGGCGCCGCCGAATGCTGGGCCCCGCTCGCGAACCCATTCCCGGCACCGACCAGTGGCGCCCATCTGACCACCGGCAACGCCCACACCTGCTGGACGGTTGCCGCCGGCGAGGTTCGGTGCGCGGGCGACAATCACTTCGGACAGCTCGGTGACGGGACCTACGGCTCGGCCCCCAGCCCTCCGGCGTCGGCGGTGGTTGGGGTCACCGGAGCCAAGGCGCTCGCTGCGGGTCAGGAATTCACATGTGCCCTGCTGGTCACGGGCACCGTCAGGTGCTGGGGAGAGGGCAGCCTCGGGCAGCTCGGCAACGGTTCCAGCGCAGGCAGCAACGTCCCGGTCGATGTGACCGGGCTCACAGGGGTGGTGGCGATCAGCGCCTACCAGTTCTCGGCGTGCGCACTTCTGGCGAACGGCTCGGTGTACTGCTGGGGTTACAACGCTTCCGGCCAGCTCGGCGACGGCACGAACACCTCACGCAACGCCCCGGTCAAGGTGGTCGGTCTCTCAGGGGTGACGGGAATCACGGCGGGAGCCGACCACTCCTGCGCCGTGGTCGCCGATGGGGCCGTCAAATGTTGGGGAGCCAACGCCAGCGGTCAGCTCGGGGACGGGACGAACACCGCCAGCCTCCTGCCCGTCGGCGTGAGCCGACTCAGCGGGGCCACCGCGGTGAGTGCTGGTGGCCCGCACACCTGTGCGCTGGTCGCCCGAGGTCGGGCGATGTGCTGGGGCTCCAACTCGAAGGGTGAACTCGGAAACAGCACGAACACCGCGTCGAATGTCCCGGTGCAGGTGATCGGCCTCCCCTGACCCGGGCAACGCACCAATCTGCGCCACTTCTTGACCACACGTTGGTGGACGA
>JBBQLA010000251.1:0-4827 GCA_038327485.1 Acidimicrobiales bacterium | reverse complement strand
TCCATCTCCAGCCACAACCTGTCGAGCCACGCAGTTCTCGCTGGAAGGTCGGTCGGGACCTCGGACCGCGCGATGCGTCGAGCGGTGACACGGATGGCACGGTTGAGCGGTACAGCGCGAGCCACTGCGGCGAACGTTGGGTGACGGTCGAATCCGGCGTGGCTGATGACGACCACATCTGCGGTCGGCGCGGCGTCGAGCAGAGCGTTGACCCCACCCGGCCGTGGTGGGAGAAGGTGCCGGAGACCAGCGATGCGCGCGGCGCGGTCGGGATCACGTTCGGTGAGCCGTTGGAGTGATCGGGCGAGGATCTCGGGCCGAAAGAGCCGCCCCTCGGGGAAGATCACAGCGACGGTGCGTTCGTCGAGGTCGGCGCCCGTGGTTGCGGCGAGGTCGATGGCCTCGGCGTGGTTGTCGCGGGGGATGAAGACCGAGCCGGCCCGCTGGTAGAGCAGGTCGAAGCCTGGGTCGGCGAGGAGTTCGGCCATGATCACGCCGCGGGTGTGGTGGCCGAGCTGCTCGTAGAGCAACGCCGGGAGCGACGCGTCGAACAGGCTGACGTGTCGGCAGATCACGATTGCTGGGCCGGGTATCAATGCCTCATCGATGTCGGGATCGGTGTCGAGGCGGATGCCGAGGAGTCGTTCGGCGCGTCGGGCCAGCACGGCGATCGACCAGGCCTGGAGACGCTCATGGCGTCGGCGCGAGGCCGGTCGATCGATGGTGGTGCCGAACCTCGCCATCATCCACAGCGGCCCCGCAGCGAGGATCTCGACGGTGTCGTTGATCAGATATTGGGCGACGAACAGATACACGCGGACCGACGGGAGCGACCAGCGGAGCCGCACTGCGTCCCAAGCGACGGCAGCCGGGACGATGATGGGTGCCAGCAGGAGTGCGGCAACGGTGGCGCCGAGCATGGTCGGGATCGTGACGCGGCGACGCTCCCACCGCTGTGCTGCGGATTCCGTGTCCTTCACGATCTCGATCCTTCCATCTGCTTCGGAAGGGCCGCTGTCATGGTGGCTTCGCGCCATGAGAGGCTCGACCACATGACTGAACCGACCGTCACTCGCCGCACTATCACCGGACTGGTCGGCGTGTACAACGCGGATGGCACACTCCGCGGCGAACTCGCCTACTGGGTCGGCAAACGCCTCGGCCGAGCTCACTGCGCCCTGTGCGACATCACCCACGGCAGCGTCAAGGAACGGCCCGACTGGCAACGATGCCGCGACGGACTCGCCGTTCCGTTTGGCACCTACCACCGCGACGACCAACCGGACTCCACCCGCGACCTCACGGCAGGCCAACTCCCCGCCGTCGTGGCGCTCACCGGCGACGGTCCCCTTCTTCTCCTCGGACCCTCCGAATTGGAATCCTGTGGCGCCTCGCCCGAACGACTCGTCGAGGAACTCGAACGCGCCGCCGAACGTCGACGCCTCGACTGGGCGTAGCCACTCAACCAGCGAGGTCGTGGCGCTGGAACGCAGCGAGCGCGACCAAACCGGTCACGACTCCGACACCAACGAGCACGAGAACCGAGACGAATGACAGGCCCCGCTCGAGTTGACCATTGCCAACACCCCAATAGAAGATCGAGATGTATCTCGCCGGCTTCAGCCAGCTCACCACCGGTGCCATCGAGCTGATGAGGTACGCGATCGAGGCAGCCGCGGCGGACACTCCGAGTGCGGCTCCGCGATGGCCTGTCGCCGCACCGATCGCCAGCGCAAGAAACCCGAAGTCGGTGCCGAGCAGCATGACTCCGAGGGTCGCCGTCGCCAACCGCAACGGCGGAACGGCCAGATCGAACCCGCGGCCGATCAGGATGCAGACGTACACGGCGACCGAGAGCACGGCCGCCTGCACGACCAGTGCGATCATCTTCTGGATCATCACTTGGCGGCGAGAAATCGGGAGCGTCAGGATCAGCTCGAGGTGGCCGTCGTGCTCCTGTCCGGCGAGCCCTGCGCCGTAGCCGATCGTCAAGAGCAAGAGGATCAGCGGAAAGAAGTTGGCGTAGATGTTGGCATTGACCCAGCCGGTCGGCGAGGTCAACGACCCCGAAATGCCGAAGAGCGCGGCGAGCCCCGCCGACTTCGACATGAGATTGTCGAGGGCCGTCGAGTTCTTGAAGGCCGGGTACAGCGCCACGATGATGACCGTGTACGCGGCCATCCCGAGCGAGTACGCGAGGAGACTCTTACGTCGGAGCGCAAGGTCGAGCCTGACCACCGATGTGTTCACTGGTCGGCCGGATCGCGGAAATAGGTGAGGAACAGTTCGTCGAGATCAGCCGGGCGCGCCGTGAGGTCGTTCATTCCCCGTGCCAGCGCCTCGGTCAGTACAGGGCGCACGTCACCGTTGAGCTGGAGATGTAGTTCATTACCGCGAGCTGTCACGCTGACCACCCCGGCCAGCTCCGCGAACAGGGCTGGTTCCGGCGGTCCGCTGAAATGCAGAACCATCACGCGGGGTGCGCTCAAGCGAAGATGACCAACCGAATCCTCTGCCACGAGCCGACCATCCTTGATGATGGCCACCCGGTCCGCCGCCCGTTGAACATCGTCCAATGAGTGCGACGACAGCAGAACTGTCCTCCCGGCACGAGCCGTTTCGCGAATGAGCTCGCTGAACTCCAGCTGCATCAGCGGATCGAGGCCCGATGTGGGTTCGTCGAGCACGAGTAGTTCTGGTTCATGGGCGAATGCCAACAGGATGCCGATCTTCTGGCGGTTGCCCTTCGAGAGCTCCCGAGCGGGTCGGTCGAGTGTCACCTCGAACCGCTCGACGAGGGCTTGGGTGATCGACGCGTCGAAACCACCCCGAGCGCGGCCGAACAACTCGAGGTGTTCGGCCCCTGTCCTGGCTTCGAAGAGGCGGAGGTCGCCAGGGAGGTAGCCCACCCGTCGCCGTATCTCGACGCTGTCGCGTGAACTGTCGAAACCCAGCAGTGTTGCGGTGCCGCTGGTCGGTCGTTGGAAGTCGAGCAGTGTGCGGATCGTCGTCGACTTGCCCGACCCATTCGGCCCGAGAAATCCGAACACCTGGCCGGCCTCGACGGTGAGGTCGAGCTGCTCGATCCCTCGCGCCGACCCGTATCTCTTGGTCAGCTGGTTCGTCTCGATGGCGGCCGTCATCGCACCTCTCCGCAGATCAGCACTCGTTGTGCAGCAAGCCCGTACGACGAAGCTAGACCCGCTTCGACTCGTCGTCTTCGGGCCGCTGATACTGTGCGGCGATGTAGTCAGACGTTGACTACTCCGGGACCCGGAAGGGGTGGATGTGCGTCGAACGCTTCGTGTTGCCAGCTTTGTTGTATTGGTTGCTCTCGTCCTGTCGTCGTGTGGTGACGACGCGAAGACCACCTCGACGCCATCGACCACAGTGACGGAGTCGTTGTCGGGGGATCTCACGGTGTTTGCGGCGTCCTCCCTGACCGAGGGGTTCGGTGAGATCAAGGCGGCGTTCACCGTCCTCCATCCGGGTGTCACCGTCACCGTCAACTTCGGGGCGTCGTCCGCGTTGGTTCAGCAGATCAAGAGCGGCGCGCCGGCGGACTTGGTGGCGACGGCAGACGTCAAGAGCGTCGCCACCTTGGTCGAGGCGAAGCTCGTCGACGCGCCGACGACGTTCGTCAAGAACAAGCTGGAGATCATCGTCCCCACCGGGAACCCAGCCAAGATCACCGGGCTGGTCGACCTGGCGAAACCGTCGGTGAAGGTGGCGTTGTGCGCTGAACAGGTGCCATGCGGGAAGTTCGCGAAGCAGGTCCTGACCGCAGCTGGTGTCGCAGTGACCCCAGTGACGCTGGAGGAGAACGTGAAAGGCGTCGTCACCAAGGTGACCACCGGAGAAGTCGACGCCGGGATCGTCTACGTCACCGACGCCAAGGCAGCCGCCGGCAAAGCCGATGGCATCGAGATCCCCGACGCTCAGAATGCGACGGCGGAGTATCCGATCTCGACGGTGACGGCCACGAAGAACAGCTCAGCGGCCGACGCGTTCGTTGCGTTCGTCACCTCGAAGGCGGGCCAGGCGATCTTGACCAGGTTCGGCTTCGCGGCCCCCTGATCGTCATCGTGGATAGGTGTGGACCTCGGTCGCTTTCACGCTCACCCACATCGGGTCCCCGGGCCGTGCATCGAGCTGCGCCGCAGCTGCCGAGGTGACCTCGGCGGTCACCGATACCGGTCCACTGATTCGGAACCGTGCGCGGTCGCGTTCGAGGTCGATGTCTGTCACGGTGCCCTGCCACACATTGCGGGGGCTTCCATCCGGGCGGGAGTGGTGCAACGCGACGGATCGAGGGTGGATCAACACGAACACGTCGCCGGTCGTGGGGGTGATCGCGACCAGCCGCTGCTCGCCAACGGTCACGTCCTGGCCGTCGGCGTGGCCCTCGAACAGGTTCACGCCGATGAGATCAGCGACATAGCGGCTGCGCGGTCGAGCAGCGACGTCTGCGAGACGGCCCGACTGGCTCACCTTTCCGTGCTCGATGATCACGACGCGCTCAGCGAGCGCGAACGCGTCGACGGGGTCATGGGAGACCAGGATGCGGATCCCATCGAACGACTGCAGGTGATGGCGGAGCTCGCGTCGGATCTCGACCTTCGTGGTCACATCGAGTGCGGCCAGCGGCTCGTCGAGCAACAGCAGAGCCGGGTTGGTGACGAGGACGCGGGCGAGCGCCACCCGCTGGGACTGTCCGCCCGACAGGATCCGTGGCCGGTCAGACGCTCGATCCTGCAGCCCCATCTGCTCGAGCGCTACTTCCGCTTGACGTCGTGCCGTTCTGCGGTCGCTGCCGTGGCACCGCAG
>JBBQLA010000250.1:0-4837 GCA_038327485.1 Acidimicrobiales bacterium | reverse complement strand
CGCAACGACCAGGTCGCCACAGCGTTCCGTCTGTTCGTGAAGGACGCGCTGACGCACGTGGCGACGAGCGTGATCCAGCTGCAGTCGGTGCTGCTGGAGAGAGCCGAAGAGGCGGGAACCGCGCCCGATGCGGCGTACCTTCCGGGCTACACCCACCTGCAACAGGCCCAGCCGGTCCTGTTGGCGCATCACTTGGCCGCGCACGCGTGGGCCCTGGCCCGCGACGTCGACCGGCTGCTCGATGCCCGTCGACGCGGCGACGTGTCGCCGCTCGGGGCCGGCGCGTTGGCCGGCTCGTCACTTCCCCTCGATCCGGCCTTCACCGCGGCCGACCTGGGCTTCGCTGCGGTCTTCGACAACAGCCTGGACGCTGTGAGTGACCGGGATTTCGTCGCCGAAGCGTTGTTCGCGCTCACGCTCATCGGCGTGCACCTGTCTCGAATGGGCGAGGAGGTGGTGTTGTGGGCGACCGAGGAGTTCGGCTTCCTTCGACTCGACGATGCCTACAGCACGGGAAGCTCGATGCTTCCTCAGAAGAAGAATCCCGACATCGCCGAGTTGGCGCGCGGTCGCGCCGGCCGGGTCATCGGCGATCTCACCGGCCTGTTGGCGACGATGAAGGGCCTGCCGCTGGCCTACAACCGCGACCTCCAAGAGGACAAGGAGCCGTTGTTCGACGCAGTCGATCACACGCTCGGCGCGCTGGGCGCGATGACCGGGCTCTACGGCACGGCCACCTTTCGGGACGAGCGGATGCGGGCGGCCGCCGATTCGCCGACGAGCTCGGCCACCGATCTGGCTGAGTTCCTGGTCGAGTCCGGCACGCCGTTCCGCGACGCCCACGCCATCGTCGGATCGCTGGTCCGCCAACACCTCGACGACGGAATTCCGCTCGACGAGCTCGTTGCTCGGCACCCCGCGCTCGGCCCTCCCGCCGTCGCTCTGCTGGCGCCGGGGATGGCCGTGTCGAGGCGAACGACTCCCGGCGGCGCCGGCCACGGCCCCGTACGGGCCCAGCTGCTCGATCTGGCGGCTCGACTGGAGCTCGATCGAGCCCGAGTCGCGGGCCTGTCCTGAAGCCTCGTGACTCCGTACGACCGATCCGTGCTGGTCGAGGACAGCGAGGTGGTGGCACCCCGGTTGCTCAACGCTCTCCTGTGTCGCGACGACGGACGGGTCGGCAGGATCGTCGAGGTCGAGGCCTATCGGGGGATCTACGACGGTGCGAGTCACGCCCGAAACGGGATGACTGCGCGCAACGCGTCGATGTTCGGTCCCGCGGGACGGGCCTACTGCTACTTCACCTACGGGATGCACTGGTGCATGAACGTGGTCACCGGCGAGCCCGGTGACGGCCAAGGCGTGCTGATTCGAGCGGTTGAACCGGTCGCTGGTCTCGACCACATGCGGCCCTTGCGATCCCGAGCTCGACGAGATGTCGATCTGACCAACGGACCCGCCAAGCTGTGCGAGGCATTGGGGATCGACGGATCGTTCGACGGTGTCGACTTGTGCACTTCCGATGGCGCGTTGCGGTTGATGAGCGACGAGAAGTTCCCGCCCCGTCGACCCGGACGGTCGACCCGTATCGGAATCACCCGCGACATCGAACGGCGTTGGCGATTCTTCGTGACCGGCAATGCCTATGTCTCGAAGCCGCCGACCGGGCGATCGGGCCCGTCGAAGGGTAAGCCATGACTGTGGAGCTGTGGTTCGCCGGTGATGAGAGGTTGGCGCCGTCGACCGACCCCGCCCTCGCCCTGGCGCAGCTCAATGCCGTCACCACCGATGAGCGCGACGTTCAAGACATGTCGGTGCGGATTCGCCGCCTGATCTCCGACTCTTCGGGACCGGCTGATCGCACGACCCGTCCCGGTCACCTGACCGGTTCAGCGTTCGTGGTGTCCGCCGATGGTCGCCACGCTGTTTTGTTGTTCCACACCAAGTTGCAGCGGTGGCTCCAGCCAGGTGGCCACGCCGACGGCGATCTCAATCTCGCTGCGGTGGCACTTCGAGAGGCGACCGAGGAGTGCGGCATCGTGGGGTTGGGAGTGCATCCGGTTGCCATCGACGCCGATATCCACGAGGTACGTCCGCCCGCCGAGGACGCCCACCTCCATCTCGACCTGCGATTCCTGGTGGTGGCACCTGACGGCGCCGAGCTGGTCGCCAACCACGAGTCCGAGGCGCTTCGCTGGGTCGAGCGCGACGGGTTGGGCGACTACGACCTCGATGCCGGGCTGATCCGGCTCGCCGACGCGGCCTTCAGCCGGTTCGACCATCTGACGGACTGAGCCTCAGCCGACGTCGCCCGGGTGGGTGCACGACGGCATGTTGTTGTCGTTGGCGAATCCGTCGATGGCCTTGGTGATCTGCGACCCGTACTTGACCGTCTCGAGGAACTCGGTCGACTCGTCCTTGCGCAGCCCGGCGGCGTATTCGTCGCGGTCGGCGAGGTGGATCGACCAGTCGTCGATCCACTGGTTGATGTACTTCTCGCGTTCGCCGCCGGCCGGAACCAGCGGGCGGAGCTCGGACTGCATGGTGCGCAGCATCGCGGTGCCTTGGTCGATCACCGCAGCGCGGTCTGCGGCGGTTCTGGAGTCCTTCGCCTCAGGCAGCTTGGCCAGCTGCTTCTCGGTCGCCTTGCACACCGGTTCGGCCGCGGTGGGGAAACGACGATCGGTGAGCCATGCTGCGGGCTTGACCGAGTCGCCTCGGGGGATCACGTAGACCCACAACACGATGAACCCCAGCACCGCGGCCACTCCGAGCCGGCGTCCCCACTTCGAGCCGTCCCCGTCGGGATCGACCTCCGGGTCGATAACCGCCGGTGCTTCATCGACAGATGGCATACGAGGAGGCTAACCCCGACGACTCACGGCTGAACATTCAGGGCGACGTGACCATCCGGCACGATCGAACCCGCTGCCGGCGTCGATTGCCAGACCTGGCCCGGCGTTGGTGCCAAGCCGTTGGGCAAGAGGAAGTCCGGAGGCGCAGCGACAGCGGTCTGGGTGATGACCCATCCCTTCGTCGTGAGCGGCGGTACCGCGTCGGCCGCGGCTTGTCCGGACAGATCGGGGAACGGATCACGCGGTGGCGGAATCCCAGGTGTCGACTCGATGACGGCTGCTCCGCCGCCGGTGACCTTGCTGCCCGATGGCGGGCTGCTGCCCACGACCTGCCCGGGGAGCGCTCCCTGAACGTCCACGTCGACCCGCCGTGCCCGAACCCCGGCGCTTCGGGCCGCGGCCAATGCTTCGGTGATGTTCTTGCCGGTGAGGTCGGGCATGGTCGCTGTTCCCGGCATCCGTTGAGGTTGGAAGATTGCGGTGTTCGATTTGAGGGTGGTCGTGGGGGCGGGTCCGGTGGCGCCAGGGTCGGTCGGGCCACCGAACGGCGAGGGGGGATACGCCGCCAACGCCTGCTTCATGTAGGCGGCCCATGCCGGCGCGGCGATCCGTCCGCCGTTGGCGCCGACCTTGCGCAGTCGACCGTTGCGCGACGCCTTGTCGTAGATCGGCGTGGCGAAGCCCGTCCAGATCCCGGTCACCAGGTCCGGGGTGAAGCCGATGAACCACGCGTCGGTCTGATCCTGGGTGGTCCCGGTCTTGCCGGCGGCCGGACGTCCGATTCCGTTGCCTGAGGCGGTGCCCCGGGTGAGCACCCCCTCCAGCGCTGTCGTGATGGCGTCGGCCTGTGCCGGTTCGAGCACTTTCGTCTGCTGGTGGACGTTCTGGTAGATCACGTCACCGTTGGGCCCGACGACCTTCGTCACGAGGGTGGGGGTCACATGGATGCCGCGGGCCGCGAACGTCGAGTAGGCCGAGGTCATGTCGAGCACGGTGCTGTCGTTCGCCCCGAGCACCTCTGATGGCACCGTGACGAAACAGCATCGGGTGGTCGGGTCATAGGTGGTGTTGATGCCCATCTTGGTGGCGTATTCAGTGACCCGGGCGGGGCCGACGCGCTTGTCGGCCTCGAGGTTGGCGAAGCAGGTGTTGGCCGACTGGATGGTGCACTCGGTCAGCGACGCCCGACCCAGGGCATCTCCGCTCAGCGTCCAGGGCGCGTAGCCAGCCATGGTGATCGTCAACGAGCCGGGCGCCGAGTAGGTGTCGCTCATCTTGATGCCGTTGGTCAGCGCAGCGGCCAGCGCGATGGGCTTGAAGGTGGAGCCGACCTGCCGGCCCTTGCCCACGGCCAGGTTGTAGTTGGCGTAGCTGTGTGTGATCACGTTGGTGTCGAAATAGTCGTACCCGCCCACCATCGCTTTCACGTAGCCGGTCCGCGGGTCGATCGACACCAGCGCGGCATCGGGGGACTTCTTGGGGTCGGTGATGCCGAGCGCCTGGTTGGGGAAGCTGGTCTTGAGTTGCGCTTCGGCCAACGCCTGCATGGTCAGGTCGACGGTCGTGTAGATCTTCAGTCCGCCGTTGTTGAGCAGGTCGTTGCGTTCGTCTGCGGTCGCGCCGAAGCGGGGGTCGTTGCGAATGAATCGCTTGACCTCCTCGACGAAATGCGGCGCCGCGTAGCGCTGGAACGGCTGGTCGGCCACGCGTGGGACCAGCGTGATGGGCGTGGCGATGGCCTGATCGCGCTGGGCGTTGGTGATGTAGCCGAGCTCAGCCATCTTGCGCAGGACAGTGTTGCGGCGAGTCGTTGCCAGATCCATGTGGCTGTACGGATCGCGGGCGACGGGGGACTGGATCATCCCCGCCAACATGGCGGCCTCGGGCAGGGTGACCTGGTCGACGCCGTGGCCGAAGTAGTTCTTCGCCGCCACCTGCACGCCGTAGGCCCGGTTCCCGAAGAACACCGTGTTCAGGTACTG
>JBBQLA010000249.1:0-4855 GCA_038327485.1 Acidimicrobiales bacterium | reverse complement strand
GAGCCCGTGACCGAGCCCGTGATCGAGCCGGCCCCCCAGCCGGCCCCCCAGCCGGCAGCCGGCACCGCTCCCGACGCGGTCACCGTCGATGCGAATTGAGCCTCCACACAGGTCTCCGCGGGGATCGCTTCGGGTGGTGCCGCCGGCGCCGTACTACTTGTCGCGCCTTCGTGCTCCGACCGGTTCCTGGCGGCGTGACCAGCTCACGCGCCGGCGCCAGATGCGCCTCGGCCTCATTCACCTCCGAGTCGGGGACGCGCTGAGCATTTTCCGCCGAATCGGTTTCTGAGCACTATCTGGCCAACCGACCGAGAGCGCTGTCACACATCGGCGGCCCACCTCGTCTGTGGGGTAGACCAAGCGAGGTGGCGAAGATGACGGACCCGAACGAGTTCCGAGACGTGATCGTGGTGGGTGCCGGACTGGCCGGACTGGTGGCTGCGGTCACCGCAGCTCGATCCGGCGCCACTGTGACCCTGCTCGAGGCTCGAGCGGAACCCGGCGGTCGCGCTCGCACCGTGGACCACCGCGGGTTCCTGTTCAACGAAGGAGCCCACGCCTTGTACCGCGCCGGCGCGGGACGGAAGATCCTCGCCGGACTCGGGGTGGCTCCCGTCGGAAAGATGCCGCCGCTCACCCGAACCAAGATGGTCGAGGACGGAGCACTGGTTCCTGCGGCGCTGGCGGTCCTGTCACCGCGAACCGCCTCGATGCTTCGACGAACCATGTCCCGCCGAGAGGCTCGCCGATTCGACGGCCGCTCGCTCACCGAGTGGCTCGACACGCTCCCCGACGAACGGGTCCGACGACGCGCGGCGACGGTGCTGCGCATTCCCACCTACCTCAATGATCCGGATCGCGTCGACGCCCGCGCTGTCCTCGACCAGGCTCGTCGGGCCGTGCGCGGTGTGCTCTACCTCGACGGTGGGTGGGCGCAACTGGTGAACGCGCTCCGCGCCGCAGCGGTGGAGTCGGGGGTCCTGATCGAGACGGGAGTCAAGGTCGATGGCGTCCACGTCGACGGCGCCGCCACGGTGGTGCGCGGTGGTGACCGAGAGTCCGTCGCTCGATCCGTGATCCTGGCGAATGGCGGTCCGACCCACGCTCAGCACGTCCTCGGCGATGCAAGCGACACCTTGGCCGCGTGGGCCACCCAGGCCGTGCCGGTCGTGGCCGCCTGCTTGGATGTGGCACTCGATCACACCGCCCGAGCTGCCTCCTCGGTGGTGTTCGGGGTTGATGATCCGACCTACCTGACCGTCCACTCGAACTCCGCGAAACTCGCACCGCCCGGAACGTCGCTCATTCATCTCCTGCGGTACGGCCCCGATGTCGCCACTGATGCGATCCCCGACGGGTCGACACATCGTGCCGAGCTGGAGCAGCTGCTCGACCTGGCCCAGCCCGGCTGGCGAGACCATCTGGTCGAAGCAAGATTCAGCCGCCGCCTCGTCGTCGCCCAGGATCGGCCTCGGCCTGGCGCTCCGCTCCCGGCCACACTCGCAGCGGGCATCGTGCCCGAGTGCCCGACGGTCTTCGTCGCCGGCGATTGGCTCACCGACGACGCCATGTTGGCCGACGCCTCGATCAGCTCGGGACGCCGCGCCGGCCTCGCTGCAACTCAACGAGCGGCAGCGTCGACCGCTCTGTTCACGGCCTGACATGGTCGGCATCACAAACCGTCTCGAGGCGTTCGAGGCGCTTCAGCCAAGATTGCACGGCATTGCCTATCGCATGACTGCGAGCGTGGCGGACGCCGAGGATCTGTGTCAGGAGACGTGGCTGCGCTGGCAGGCCGTCGACGTGACCACCGTCAACAATGCCGAGGCCTACCTCGTGTCGGTCGTGACCCGCCTGTCGATCGATCGACTGCGTTCCGCCGCTCATCGGCGCGAGAACTACATCGGCCCGTACCTCCCCGAGCCCATCGTCGAGCGGACCGACACGGGCGCAATCGGAGCGCCGACCGATCCGGGCGACGCCGTGGTGCTGGCCGACTCGCTCACTTACGCCTTCCTGGTGTTGATGGACGAGCTGACCGCCCCCGAGCGAGCGGTGCTGCTCTTGCACGACGTGTTCTCGTACCAATTCGACGAGGTGGCCGCCGCGGTCGACAGCACTTCGGCCGCCGTGCGTCAGCTCGCCAGCCGAGCCCGCAAGAAGCTCGCCGGCCGCACGACGACCGAACCCCCGACATCGGCCGCAACCCATCGGGAGGCGCTGATCAATCTGGCCATGGCCGTCGCCTCCGGAGACATCGAGTCGGTCATGGCGGTCCTGGCCCCGGACGTCGTGCAACTCGACGACGGTGGCGCTCAGCGACGGGCGGCGCGACGCCCCATCATCGGACCGGACCGAGTGGCCCGGATGTGGGTCAACCTGGCCAAGCGGATCGAACCGACGCGCACGATGGAGGTGGTCCAGGTCAACGGCGCTCTGGGGCTGTACTTCACCGAACATGGCGAGCCGTACATGGTGGTGAGTGTTCGATTGAACGCCGACGGACTCGTCGACCGCATCCACGCTCAGCTCAACCCGGAGAAGCTCCGCCACCTGGCGTGAACCGCCACCACCTCCGTCTCGCAGATCAGGTCGTGCCAGCTCTGCCGCCGGGGATGTCGCAGCGCCCACCAGCAACCGGCACCCAGCCACGGCATCGACACAGCGGCGCGCAGGACGAAACGCAACGCAGCGCGCATCGGACCCACGGGCTCGCGGCTGCCGGCGCCGACCACCTTCACACCGAACAAGTACTTCCCCACGCTCTGCCCGTGTCGGCCGGTCGGGATGATGTCGGCCACCGCCGCCACCGCGAGGCTCACCGCGACGACGAGCAGCCACCACCAGAGCGCAGCCAACCCAGTGTCGCTGCAGTCGTAGCGGGTGGTCTTCAGGAACGGGTAGCTGTCGCACGAGGTGCGGTAGATGACGTAGTACCCGATGATCGCCACCACCACCGCTGGCACAGCCAGGATCAGCGTGTCGACCAGGAAGGCCAGGCTCCGGTCGATCATTGGGGCGGGGCGCTGGTCGAATCGGGGCGACCCCCATCGTCGGCCGGCATCGGGATCGGAGAAGGTGTCGTGGCCGTAGTCCCGTCCGTACGTGCTCACATCGCAAACCGTAGCGGCGACACGCCAGACTGCGGCCATGCCCGAGGGTCACGTCATCCATCGACTCGCCACCGGGTTGTCCCGCACGCTCGGGTCCGGCCCGGTCGAGGCGACGAGTCCGCAGGGCCGCTTCGCCGAGAGCGCCGCGTTGCTCGACGGTGAACGCCTGGAACGGGCGGATGCGTGGGGCAAGTACCTGTTCGTGCGGTTCGGGAGCGGGTCGCTCTTGCACATCCACCTGGGGTTGATCGGCAAGTTCCGTGACAAGGGCCTCGATCCGCCGGAGCCGACTGACACCGTGCGGCTGCGGCTCCGCAACGACGGCGGCTGTTGGGATCTCACCGGTCCGACTCGCTGCGAGCTGATCACTCCAGAGCAGCAGCGCAGGATCGTGGCCAACATCGGAGCCGACCCACTGCGACGTCGGCCCGACGTGGCGTCCGCCCGGTTGCGCTTCGCCCGCACGTCGAAGGCGGTCGGTGCGGTCCTACTCGATCAGACGGTCATCTCGGGGCTCGGCAACATCTACCGGGCTGAGATCCTGTTCCTGTGCGGCATCCACCCGCTCCGCCCGGCTCGCGAAGTGAGCGACCAGGAATTCGACGCGATCTGGGCCGAGTCGGTTCGCCTGCTGCGCATCGGAGTGCGGACCGGCCGAATCGTCACCACGGTGCCTGCCGAGATCGGTCGCTCGATCGGTCGTATGCGCGCCGAGGACACGCTGTACGTGTACCACCGCGATCACTGTCGTCGATGCGGCACGGAGATCAAGACCGTCGCCTTGGCCGGTCGTCCCATCCAGTTCTGCCCGCACTGTCAGCCGGAATGAGCTCACCCCATGAATGGTCAGGCCGCATGACAACACATCGCTCAGCACTGCCCACCCCCTCACTGATCGTCGACCTCGACGTTCTGGACGCCAACATCGACGAGATGGCCCGAGTGCGATCGGGTGCGTCGCTACGACCTCACGTCAAGGCGTTCAAGTCAACCGCGATGGCGAGCTATGTGGCCGAACGCGGCGGCCACCGATCGTTCTGCTGCGCCACGCTCAAGGAACTCGAAGGGATGGCTCGAGCCGGCCTGGGCGAGGACCTTCTCCTGGCCAACGAGACGCTCGACGCCGCCCGGCTGGGTCGACTGGCGGGCGAAGGCATCGCGCAGCTGACCGTCGCCGTCGACTCACCCGAGACGTTGGCGGTGTTGATCGAGGCGTCGACCAGTGGACCCGTTGCTGCGCTGATCGACGTCAACGTGGGACTCCCTCGTTGCGGCTGCCGACCCGAAGATGCCGGGCGCTTGGCCGAGCAGGCCCGCCGCGCCGGCATCGAGGTACGCGGCGTGATGGGCTACGAAGGACACGTGGTGGGCAACCCTGATCGTGACTGGCGGGTCCGGCAGGTCGCGAAGTGCATGTCATTGCTACGACGCGCTCACGACGATGTGGGTGGGCAGATCACGTCGGCCGGCGGGACCGGCACCTACGACCTGCACGAGTGGGCCGGCGAAGTACAAGCGGGCAGCTACCTGCTGATGGACACCCATTACGACCAGCTCGGGCTGCCGTTCCGTCAAGCGTTGTTCGTCGATGCCACGGTCGTTTCGGTCAACGACGACCGCTTCGCCGTCGCCGATGCCGGATTGAAGTCGTTCGGCATGGACCACGGCGAACCAACCATGGTCGGCCGATCGATGTTCTTCTCCTCGGACGAACACGCAACCTTCGTCTGGGATGACGGCGC
>JBBQLA010000248.1:0-4859 GCA_038327485.1 Acidimicrobiales bacterium | reverse complement strand
CTGAGCGCCCAGATCATCTCCTCGGCCTCGGGTCCGCGCACTTCGCCCACCACGAGTCGATCCGGTCGCAATCGCAGCGCCAACCGCACCAGATCACCCAGGTTGCGATCGCCCGGCGACCCCGACGGCGACCGGGTCGTCTGCAGTCGCACGACCTGTGGTCCTTGGATATCGAGCTCTGCGATGTCCTCGATGACCACCAGTCGCGATCGCCGGGCCGCCCGGTCTCCCAACGCATTCAGTAGCGACGTCTTGCCACTTCCGGTCGGGCCGAACACCACGACGTTGAGCCGCTGGTCGACCACCCCCTCGAGCAGCTGGACCAGCTTGGGCCCACCGAAGGCACCGAGGGCCAGCCGCTGCGACACGAATCGCCGAATGGCCACGACCGGACCGTCGACCGAAACGGGCGCCAACACCGCAGTGAGTCTCGAACCATCGGGGAGGAGGCCTTCGGCGTAGGGGTGCGCTCGATCGAACGGGACTCCCAACGGTCGGAACACCCGCTCCAGCACCGCCATGAGGACGCTGTGGTCGACGTGGATCTCGGCGGAGCGGAGCGCACCGGCTTGCTCGATCCACACATCGCCCGAGCCGTTGACCAGAACATCGCTCACGTCGTCGAGGCGCATGAGCGAATCGAGCGGGCCCAAACCATGCAACGACGCGGCCACCTGGCATTGGAGTGTCTCCAACTCGCCCCCCTCGGCCAGAGGGGCCGCGGCGCGCACCAGGTCAGCCACCACGAGGTCCGATCCGCCGTCGTCGAAGAGCTGTCGGCGCACCTCTGCGGTGACATCGCCGTCCACGTCACGCCACCTTGCGCAAGGCGCGGTCGATCACCCGATGGTCTCGGTCGAGCAGTCGACCGGAGTCGACCAGTCGCGACAGCATCGGGTCGTAGTCGACCTCGACCACCAGGTCGACGGAGAGCGATCGCCCCACCTGAGCACGATCGAGTTCCCGACCGGCCTCCCGAACCAGCACCACCACGTCGATTCGCTGGGCCACGCTCGCCGCACGCCGCAGCCCCAGGTAGCAGGCGCGGGTCACCAGGACGCTCCGGTCGGCCTCGACGAGGAGGCGCTGCTTCAGCCGATCGAGCGTGGACGGCTCTTGTTTGACCCCGATGACGCCGGCGTCGACCACGACGTGGCGACCATCTGACGCAAGCGCCAGCACGAGATCATCGACCCGGGCGTCGCTCCACGACTCCGACGATCCGGCGGCCAGCAGCGAGAAGGTCGACATCTCGATCTCGAGACGGGACAGCGCAGACGAACTGCCCTCGGTAGTAGCCAGCCAGTCGGTCACCCCCCAGCGCGGGGTCGGTCGCCCGCAGGCCATCGGAGCGTCGCCCGCGAGGTCGACCAGCAGCACTCCGCTCGTCGAACGTTTCGCCACCGAGGCGGCTAGGCAGATCGACGTGACCGTCGTCCCTGATCCGCCCTTGGCGGACCACACGAAAAAGAACACAACCCCTCCAGAACATGTCGTTCACGAAGGGGAAGGTCGTTGCAAATTCAGTTGTCGGATCGGCTTGGAGCCGACCAGGTCGGGGCAGTTGTCAGCCCTTGGCCTTTTTCACACCGACGACGACGAGGGCGGCCAGGACTGCGAGGATCAGGATCTTCTTCATCCGGTCACCATAGATCACGACTCCTCCCGCGTGTGCGGCGGGCGCGTGTCGGCCCCCGTCTCAGACCGCCAGCAGGTCCCGAGCGCCGTTGTCAGAACTGGGATGGCGCAGTTTCGACATGGCCCGCGCCTCGATCTGGCGGATGCGTTCGCGGGTCAGATTGAAGTACTCGCCGACCTCCTCGAGCGTGCGCGGCTCGCCGCGATCCAGCCCGAATCGGAGGATAAGGATCTCCCGCTCGCGCTCGTCGAGCGGTGACAGCAGCCGCCAGACCTCCTCTGGCAGCAGTGCGGTGGCAGCCACCTCGAAGGGCGACTCGGCGGAACGGTCCTCGACCAGATCGCCCAGCTCGGAGTCGGTGCCCTCACGCAGCGGCTCGCTCAACGACAGCGGTTCCGCGGCGAACCGCAACGCCTCGGTGACCTTGTCCTGGGGCAGTTCGACCTCGGCCGCCAGCTCGCTCAACGTGGCGGGACGCCCGAACTTGAGCTCGAGCCGCACCCGGGCCCTCTGCAACCGCACCAACGTGTCGCCGGCGTGGACGGGCAGACGGATGGTGCGCCCGGTGTTGGCGATGTCGCGGGTGATGGCTTGGCGGATCCACCACGTCGCGTAGGTCGAGAACTTGAACCCCTTGCGCCAGTCGAACTTCTCGACAGCGTGCATCAGCCCGAGGTTGCCCTCCTGGATCAGATCCAACAGCGGAAGGCCGGATGCCTGGTACTTCTTGGCGATCGACACCACCAGCCTCAGGTTCGACTGGACGAAGGTGCGTTCCGCCTCCTCGCCGCGACGCGCCGTGCGTCTGAGCTCCCGCCGGCGCGCCGGGCTCAGCGAGTCGTCCGCTTCGAGCTCGGCCGCCGCGGTGATGCCGTCCTCGATCGCCTGCGCCAGGCGGACTTCGCCGTCCCTGTTGAGCAGGGGGTACTGACCGATGTCGGTCAGGTACAGGCGGATCAGGTCTTCTTCATCACGCTCGACTCGATCTCTTGCCATGTCGCTTCTTCCTGTGTGATCGTCGGATCCAGGGCTTCCGCAAGATGTACTCCGGTCCGCCTCGGCAGGCAACGGAGTGGCTATAAACATACGAATCGAGTCAACCCCCCCACCGGTCGCAACCGATGGACACGCCGTGGGATCCGACACCGAGGTTGCAGTCGTCACCCTGCGATTCGTGGCGTCCGATGCCGATGTCGTCGCGGCCGCACTGGCCCGGTACGTGATCACGAGCCGTGGTCACGACGGCTGCATCAACATTGATCTGTGCCGATCAGCCTCGGAGCCAGCCGCTTTCGTCATCGTCGAGAAGTGGACGACGCCGATCACGCAGCGCGCGCACTTCGACTCGCCCGACATGGTGCGGATGGCCGCCGACATGCGAGGGGTGCTGCGGGCACCGCCGGTCATCGAGCTGCTCGATCCGATCTCCGCCCACGACCTGCGGTGACGATCCTGGAACCTACAGCGAGCGCGATGACCGGAGATCGTCGGACAGCTGGGTGATCTGCACCCACGTCAGGTCTGGCGAGTTCCACAACCGATCGAAGGCTGAGTCGGCGCGGTCGGTGAACCCGTGCTGATGGCGGAAGGAGAACCGTCGACGCTGCTGTTGATCGCGTCCGCCCAGACGGACCAGCTCGCCGACCAAACGCGTGTCCCACGCCACCCGATACGGCGAGGGAACCTTCTGGTCCAACGGCGGGGCACCGAACTCGTCGTCGAGACGATCCCGTGCCTCCAACAGCAACTTGCCGACGGCTTCGCGAGCCCCGGGGCGGCTGAGATAGCGGATGCGCTTCGGGTCTTCCAACGCGCCTGACTCGGCGTAACACACCACCGGATCGATCGATCGCAGCTCGAGGCCCCCGAGCGGCGTGCGCTCGTTGACGATCAACTCGACGTCTGCCTGCAACCCGGCAGCCGTCGCCGTTGCCTCGACGAGCTCGACCAACTCGCCGTGATCGAAGTGGACCATGGCGAACGTCGACGGGGACACGATCACCGTCATGGCGCGATCACTGTCATGCGCCGGCGGCCGTCATGCGTCCTCGCCCACCGGTCGCAGTTCGTACGGGTCGCCGATGCTGCCCGGGCCGGCGATTCCGCCAGCTGCGACCATCAGCACCTCCAGGCGACGCTGGTGATCCGCGGCGCGGGCGGCGTCCTCGGGAGAGCGGATCATCGACTGGATCAGCATCTCCCCCTCACGCCAGTCGTCGAGGTCGTCGGCCAGCACGAACCCGAGCGACCTGATCGTCGGCGCGTCAGTGATCGACGAGGTGTTGTTGAGGTGAAACGTGTACGCCGCGATCATTCGCGGCACGAGCACGCGGTAGACGCCCACGAGCTTCTCGAGCGTCTGATCGGGGGCCTCGGGCTCGGACATGGCCCCCACGAACTCAACCAACTCGTCGTTGGCCGGGAGCGTGAGGCGATCGGGGTTCATCTCCCGCAGCTCAGGCAGTCGCTTGTGCCACAGCTCCGCGTGCCAGGCGTGGTGATAGCAGTGGGTACCGAGGCGGAGCTTCACGTCGAGCTCGGGGACCGTCGCCACCCAACCACCCAGCACCTCGAAGGTGCGCATCTCGATCCACTTGTAGTGACCCACACGGCGGGCCGACGTTTCGACGTCGAACTTTCCCGGCAGTTCCCGCCGATCCCAGGGGGCGAAGGCGCTGCGGACAGTGGATTTCTCGGTCACGACCGCATCGTAGGCCGGACGTACGGCGCGCATCCGCCTGCTGCAACGCCGTCGGTCAGCGATACCGGTTGGTGATGGGCAGGCGCCGATCGCGACCGAATGCCTTGCGCATCACCCGGATCCCTGGAGGACTCTGTCGGCGCTTGTACTCGGCCAGATCGACCAACCGGCAGATGCGCGCCACCACGGCGGGATCGCCACCGGCGTCGATGAGGTCGGCCTCGGTGGCGTCGCCGTCGACGTAGGCCTCGAGCAACGGGTCGAGCACCTCGTAGGCCGGCAACGACTGATCGTCGCGCTGGTCAGGGCGCAGCTCAGCCGACGGGGCTTTGCTCAACACGGCCTCGGGGATGAGCACACCGTCGCCCTGAGCATTGCGCCACTGGCACAGCGCATAGACCACCAGCTTGTAGACGTCCTTGATCACGGCCAAGCCACCGGCCGTGTCGCCGTAGAGAGTCGAATAGCCCACCGCCGACTCGCTCTTGTTGCCGGTGGTGAGCACCAGCCACCCGAACT
>JBBQLA010000247.1:0-4870 GCA_038327485.1 Acidimicrobiales bacterium | reverse complement strand
GCGACCGTGGACTCGATCCACCGTGATGTGTCTCCGCCGCTGTACGCCCGTATCGATCTGTTGGCCGGAAGCGACGGCTCACCACTCCTGCTGGAGCTGGAGATGTGTGAGCCGTCGCTCTTCCTGGAGTTCGACGAGCATGCGGCCGATCGAGTGGCCGCCGCGATCGTCAGTCGGTTGCGCTGAGCGAGCGCTCAGCGCTCAACCGCCGATGGCCTCGTGGATGGCCGACATCAGCGCCGGATCGTTGGGCTCGGTCATGGGGCTGAAGCGGGCGATCACGTTGCCGTCGGACCCGACCAGGAACTTCTCGAAGTTCCAGCGGATCTCGCCGGTATGGCCATCAGCGTCGGCTGCCTGGGTCAGCTCGGCGTAGATGGGGTCCTGCTCGTCGCCGTTCACGTCGATCTTGGTCGACAGCGGGAAGGTGACGCCGTAGTTGAGTGAGCAGAACTCGGCGATCTCCTCCGACGAGCCAGGCTCCTGGGCGCCGAACTGGTTGCACGGGAAGCCCAAGACGGTGAACTTGTCGCCGCCGAGGGAGTCCTGCAGTTCCTGCAGGCCGGTGTAGTGCGGCGTGAGTCCGCACTTCGATGCCACGTTGACGACCAAGGCCACCTTGCCGCGGGCGTCGTCGATGATGTCGCCGGTGCCGTCGAGGTGGGGGAGGGACTTGTCGTAGATGCTCATTGGGGATTCCTTCTGGGTGGAGAGCTGGATGGAGAGCTGGTTGGAGAGCTGGATGGAGAAATGAGACGGGAGAGATCTCAGGGGATGAGGACAGCCTTGCCGACGAGTCGCCGCTCGAGCAGGTCACGCAGAGCTCGGCCGGCATCGGCGAGCGGGTAGGTGGTCGGGGTCGGGGGGTGGAGTGTGCCAGCTTCGATCTCGCGGAGAACCGCTGTCAGCACGCGGGCATTCCCCTCAGGGTCCGACATCGCCCATGCTCCCCAGTCCACTCCGGTGATTCGCCGATTCCGCAGCAGCACCTGATTGGCCGGCAACTGCGCAATGGTGCCCGATGCGAAGCCAATGATGGCAAGTTGCCCGTCGAACCCCAGCGCTCGCAACGCCTGATCCGACAGTTCTCCGCCGACCGGGTCGATCACGACGTCGACGCCGCCGCCGGAAATCTCGCGGGCGCGGTCCTTCAGCGACTCGGTCGAGTAGTTGATGGTCGCTTCCGCGCCGAGCGCAACGCCAGTCGCCAGCTTCTCGTTTGACGACGCCGCAGCGATGACGCGAGCTCCGAGCGCTCGGCCCACATCGATCGATGCCAAGCCGACGCCCCCTCCCGATCCGAGGACCAGGAGCCACTGGCCCGGTCGGATCCCGACGCGCTGTTCGAGCGTGAACCACGCGGTGCAGTAGCTCTGCGCCAGCGCTGCCGCCGTCGGCAGGTCGAGTGCGTCGGGGACCCGGCTGAGCTGGCGAGGGCTGAGCACGATCTCGTCGCAGTAGCCGCCGAGCCCCACGTTGGCCATGACTCGATCGCCGAGCGCCCACTCGCCGACCTCCGACCCGACTTCGACCACGGTGCCGGCGAGCTCCGACCCGGGAACGAAGGGGACCGTTGGTTTGATCTGGTACAGGCCCTGCACGAACAGTGCATCGACGAAGTTCAGCCCGGCCGCGGCCACGCTGACCCGAACCTGACGATCGCCCAACGGCGGGGAATCGACCTCGACCAAGGTCAACGATTCGGGCGGACCCAGCTCGTTGCACCTCACGACTCGCACGGGTCCGAACGGTAGCCTCTGGCGATCCGCTCCCGAAGTGTCGACCATCACTCCTTGGATCGGGCCGCGCCGCGGGTGGTGTGGCTCGATCGGTCCGATCGCCCCGAACCGTCCGACCAATTGGTCGCGCAGATCGACGTCGATCTGGTGGTCGTCGGTGGCGGCTATACCGGGCTGTGGGCCGCGCTGATCGCCGCGGAGCGCGATCCGTCGCGACGGATCGCGGTGATCGAGGCCGACCGGGTCGGTCACGCCGCCAGCGGGCGCAACGGCGGGTTCTGCTCCTCATCGCTGACCCATGGCCTCGCCAACGGTCTCGAACGGTTCGAGTCCGAGATCGATACGCTGCAGCGTCTCGGCCACTCCAACCTCGACGAGATCGAATCCGCGGTGCGACGCCACGGGATCGACTGCGACTTCGAGCGGTCCGGCAACCTCGAGGTCGCCGCGGCACCCTGGCTGGTGGAGCCCCTTCGTGAGCAATACGAGTTGCTGCGTCGCCACGGCGAAGAGGTCACTTGGCTCGACGGCGGAGCGGCTCGAGCGCAGCTGGACTCGCCCACCTTTGCAGCGGCGATCTGGAGACGGAGCGGTGAGGCCATGGTCGATCCGGCCCGCCTGGCGTGGGGCCTGGCGGCGGCATGTCGATCGCTCGGGGTGGAGATCTACGAGTCCACTCCCATGACCTCGCTCGATCGCAGCGGAGCGTCCATCGCGGTGAGGACTCCGCGTGGCGCCATCACGGGCCCAGCGGTCGTCCTGGGCACCGGTGCGTTCGACCCGGTGGTGCCGTCGATGCGTCGGCGGCTGGCTGCGGTCTACGACCACGCCCTGGCCACCGAGGCGCTGTCGGACGCGCAGCTGACGTCGATCGGGTGGGCCGAGCGGCAGGGCGTCTCGGACACCACCAACCTGTTCCACTACTTCCGGCGCTTCACCGATTCCGACGGCGGTGTACGGATCCTGTGGGGCGGATACGACGCCGTCTACCACTACGGCAACAAGGTGCATCCGTCGCTGGAGCAGAACGACCGAACCCACGGGCTGTTGGCGCAGCAGTTCTTCGAGACCTTCCCCCAGTTGGAGGGCCTTGGCTTCTCCCACCGCTGGGGCGGGCTCATCGACACCAACACCCGGTTCTCGGTGGGCTTCGGCACGGCGTTCGACGGGCAGGTGGCGTACGCCGCGGGCTACACCGGCCTCGGTGTGGGTGCGACGCGGTTCGGGGCCGAAGTGTGCCTCGATCTGCTCGATCGACCCGACTCCGACCTGTGCGCACTGGACTTCGTGCGCCGACGACCGTTGCCGTTCCCGCCGGAGCCGATTCGCTGGTTGGGTATCACCATCACGCGCAAGGAATACGAGCGAGCCGACCGCAACCACGGTCGCCAGAGCCTGTGGCTGCGGACGCTCTCACGCCTCGGTCTCGGCTTCGACTCCTGACCGCGGTTCGTCGCCACGACGAGGTCAGAAGCGGCGGGTCAGCCAGCTCACGAGGGCATCGTTGACCTGATCGGGTGCCTCCTGGGGCACCCAGTGCCCAACCTCTTCGATCGCCGCGTATTCGAGGTCGGCGATCTGGTCCTTCATGCCGGCCGCGAAAGCTGGGGGCAGGACCGGGTCCCACGCAGCGGTGATCATGAGGCACGGGACTCCCGGATCGAAGGTGCCGATGCGAGGCCGGATCTCGCGGTTGCGATCGAGGTTGCGGTACCAGTTGATGCCACCGCGGAAGCCGGTCCGGTCGAACACGTCGATGTAGTGCTGCAGCTCGTCCTCGGTGGCGATCGGCGCGCCGCCCGACTCCAAACCCTCCAGGTCGCGGAAGGGGTTCATGTCCAGCTTGCCGTCGGCGAAGGCTCGCTCCATCAGCGAGGCGGGATCGACTCCGCCCACCATCAGCTTGCGGAACACCAGCTCCGCCCGGGCGTCGAGCACCGCTTCGGCCACGCCCGGCTCCTGGAACCACAACAAGTACTGCCGCTCGACCTCGCAGTCGACGAGCATCTTCAGGAAGTCGGTGCCCGGGAAGGCCATGTAGGGGGTGCAGATGCCGACCACGCCGGCGACCCGCTCGGGGTGGATCTCAGGCATGGCCCACACCACCGCGCCGCCCCAGTCGTGGCCGACGAAGACGGCCCGCTCGATCCCGAGGGACTCGCACAGGTCATCGAGGTCGCCGCACAGCGCCTCGATGTCGTAGGCCTCAATGGCCTGGGGGGCCGACGACGCACCGTAGCCGCGTTGATCCGGTGCGACGCCGCGGAAGCCGGCGTCGACCACCGCCGGCAGCTGGTGACGCCACGAGTAGCCCAGCTCGGGGAACCCGTGGGAGAACACCACCGCCGGGCGATCGCTCGATGGCCCGGATTCGTGGACCGACAGGGTGATCGATCCGTGGCCGCGGTCGGCCAGCTCGACCAACCGCGGCTCGGGGAAGGTCACGATCCGAGACCGGCCGATGAGATGAAGTCCGCCGCGACCTTGTCGGCGTCTTCCTTCTTGTTGTCGAACTTGTTGTTGAGGTCGAGCAGCGCGGCGGTCGTGACCTTCGAGGACACCGAGTTGACCAGCGACTCGAGCTCTTCGCCGTAGGACTTGGTCACTGCGTCGGTGGTGACGGGGATGATGTTGTCGGCGGCGAACAGGTGCTTGTCGTCTTCGAGGGCGACCCACTTGTTGGCGGCGATCGAGCTGTCGGTCGAGAAAATGATGGCCACGTCGATCGAGTTCGCCGTCAGTGCCGCCTTGGTCAGCTTGCCGCCACCGTCGAGCGCCTGGAAGCCGGCAGCCAGATCGACGCCGTAGACCTTCTTGATACCGGGGATGCAGAACGGGTTGGTCAAGCAGTCCTGCGGCCCGCCGAGCTTGAGATCCGCGGTGAGGTCGGACACCTTGGACAGCTTCTTGTCCTTGGCGGTGGCGGCGGTGACGACGAGCGAGTTGGTGTCGACGGCAGGAGCAGCGACGTAGGCCACGAGCTGCTTGTCGGCGAGGTAGGTGCGCAGCTTGTCGACCGTGGCGGTGGCGTCGCTGGTGGCTTCGCCCTTGTTCTTGTTGAGGAACTCGAGCGCCGAGGCGGCGTACTCGGGGGTGAAGTTGATGTCACCGGAGGTGAAGCCGGCGAACAC
>JBBQLA010000246.1:0-4892 GCA_038327485.1 Acidimicrobiales bacterium | reverse complement strand
GAGCATGGCCGCCACCCAGAACACCAGGACCTGGGTCCTGAGGTTCTCCTTGTTGGTGTCGCGCCAGACGAGGTACTTGTTGGCGAAGAAGTTCGGCAATGTGAGGATGGCCGCGCTGGCGATCGATGCCTTGGTGAAGTTGGGGTCGGTGAGATGACCGGGATGGTCCCGGATGAACGAAGCGCTGTTGTGCTCCAGGAAGAACAGCCGGCCCATGACCTGAATAAGGATCTGGCCCACCGGAACGAACACGATCGAGATCCCGGCATAGCGGAGCTGCTTTCGGCCCTCGGCCGATCGGGCGTGCTCCATGAGCGCAGAGGGCGAGAAGTTCACCGGCCGAGCGTATCGGGCCGGGTCCAAGAGGTGAGAATGGGGGATGGATCTCTCTGGGACCGACCAAACGGCTGTGGACGCCCTCGTCGAACTGCTCGACCTCGAACCGATCGAGGTCAACCTGTTCCGGGGCAATTCCCCAGATGAGAGCCGCCAGCGGGTCTTCGGCGGACAGGTGGCCGGACAGGCGCTGGTCGCCGCCTCACGCACCGTCGAGGTCGAACACGCCATCCACTCACTTCACGCATACTTCCTCCGCCCGGGCGACCCCACGGCGCCGATCCTGTACCAGGTCGACCGGGTGCGCGACGGGAAGAGCTTCACGACCCGTCGGGTGCTGGCCATCCAGCACGGGCGTCCGATTTTCGGCATGTCGGCGAGCTTCCACCAAGCCGAGGAGGGCTTCGACCATCAGTTCGACATGCCCCCAGGACTGCCGGCGCCCGAGACGCTCGCTGACTTCCACACCCGCCTGGCGCCGTGGGCCGACGTGCTGGGCGACTGGTACACCCGTCCCCGCGCCATCGATACCCGCTATTGCAATTGGCACTCACCGACCGACACCGCGGCCCACGAGCCCTACGAGAACGTCTGGTTCAAGGCGAACGGGAAGCTGCCCGACGACCCCGTGCTGCACGCCTGCGTGGTGGCCTACGCGTCGGACTTCACTGTGCTGGACACTGCAGCCCAACCCCACGGCGGCAGCGGCCTCGGCACGGTGTTCATGGCCAGCCTCGATCACGCCATGTGGTTCCACCGGCCGTTCCGCGCCGACGAGTGGCTGCTCTACGCGCAGGACTCACCCTCGGCATCCAAGGGGCTCGGCATCGGCCGCGGCCTCATGTACTCCCAGTCGGGCGCCCTGGTGGCATCGGTGGTGCAGGAAGGTCTGATGCGACCAATGCGGGGGGAACTCCGATGAACTCGTCATGGCGAACCGTCGCCACTGTCGCCGCACTGGTGGCCGTTGCGGGAGCGTGCTCAAGCGGCGAGCGCCTTGCCACGTCGAAGTCGACCTCGACCTTGAGCGCCGCTGGCGACAGGGCGGCGACCACCACACTGGCCTCGGGCACCCCGTCGACGACCGTGGCGTCGGCCGCGATCAATGCCAATGCCGTCACGCTCGACAAGGTGGCCAAGGGCTACGACCAGCCGACGTCGATCGTCGCTGCACCCGACCAGGCCGGTGTGTGGATCGCCGAGCGCAGCGGCAAGGTGTGGGAGCTGTCCAGCGCGACTGGCACCCGCCGGGAGGTGCTCGACCTGTCGGACCGGGTCGAGACCGGCTACACCGAACAGGGCCTGCTCGGACTCGCCGTGGCACCCGACCGCACGTACCTGGTCGTCGACTACGTGAACACCGAAGGAGCGCACGGCACCACGATCGTGGCCCGCTACCCCATCTCCTCCGGTGACGGCGGACCGGTCGCCGATGCTGATGGCGAGAAGGTACTGCTCTCGGTCAAGCAGCCATTCGACAACCACAACGGCGGCCAACTCGCCTTCGGGCCTGACGGCAAGCTCTACGTGGCGTTGGGCGACGGTGGCAGCCAAGGTGACCCCAGCGGCAACGGGCAGAACACCGCCGTCCCGTTGGCCAAGATCCTGCGGATCGAGCCCGATACCGGCAAGGCCGTCACCGACAATCCATTCGTCGGTCGGCCCGGCGCAGATGATCGCATCTGGCTGTACGGCGTCCGCAACCCGTGGCGGTTCAGCTTCGACTCAGCCGGTGCAATGTGGATCGCCGATGTCGGCGGGTCCGACTTCGAGGAGGTCGACCACCTCGCGGCCGGCCAGTCGAAGGGCGTGAACCTGGGCTGGCATCTCCGTGAAGGAACCGAGGACACCGAGGTGGCCGGTGACCGTTCGAAGCTGGTCGACCCGATTGCGACCTTCTCCCACGACGACGGATGGTGTTCGATCATCGGCGGTTTCAGCGACGCCAGTGGCACCGGTCTGCCAGCGGGCGTCTACGTGTTCGGTGACAGCTGCAGGGGTGAGCTGTGGGCGACAGGCGCCAACGGCAAGGCGGCAGCGCTGCCGAAGGCGAAGATTTCCGGTCTCACCACATTCGGTACCGGCCCCGGCCGCGAGCTGTACGCCGCCAACCTCGACGGCGACGTCTACCGGGTGGTGGGATCGTGACGGTAGATGTTGGTGTCGCGGGCCACGAACCCGAGCTTCTGATAGAGCGCATTGGCGGCGACCCGACTGGGTCGTGACGTGAGGTCGATCGTCTTGGCTCCCAGCTCGTAGGCCAAGGTGATGGCAGCGCGGTTCAGCGCGGCCCCAGCGCCGGTGCCGCGTGCCGTCTCGTCGACCACGACGTCCTCGATCCATGCCCGCACCCCGGTCGGGATCCGAAACACCACCAGCGTCATCATGCCCAGCACCGCGCCGTCGTCGCGACGTGCGACCAACAGCCGGGACGCGTCGCTCGCCACCATCTCCGACAGCGCGTCGAGTGTCATGGGCGGCGACGAGGACGACAGCTGCGGCAACAGCGCGTTGAGGTCGGCCAGCACCGACTCGTCGGCCACCATGAGCTCTTGGACATCGACCATCCCACTGACGCTAGGCGCTTCCGGCGAGGCCGCCGATAGCGTGAAACAGTGACCGCGCTCGAGTGGGGAACTCGTCCTGAGCTGAACCAGCCGATCATCGTGGCTGCGTTCGAGGGATGGAACGATGCCGGAGATGCCGCGTCGCGAGCGGTGCGATATCTCATCGAACGGTGGGGGGCACAACGCTTCGCCAGCGTCGACCCCGAGGAGTTCTACGACTTCACCAGCCTCCGTCCGACGGTGCGCATCGTGTCCGATGAATGCCGCGAGCTGGACTGGCCCGAGAACGTCTTCTGGCACGCCTCCCCCGAGGGATCGCCCGACATCATCCTGCTCCTTGGCACCGAGCCGCACCTGAAGTGGCGCACCTTCTGCGCGACCGTCATCGAGGTCGCTCAGCAGACCCAGAGTCGACTGGTCCTCACACTGGGAGCGCTGTTGGCCGACGTACCCCACAGCCGCCCCACCTCGGTCTTCGGCACCGCGTATGACCCCACGGTGATCGACGCCTTGAACCTCGAGTCGTCGCGCTACGAAGGTCCGACCGGCATCGTCGGGGTGTTGCACCACGAGTGCGCCCAGGCCGGTATCCACTCGGCGTCGTTCTGGAGCGCGGTTCCCAGCTATGTGGCCTCGGTGCCGTCGCCCAAGGCGCAGCAGGCGCTGGTGCACCGGATCTGTGAGCTGTTGGGCACTGAGCTCGACCTGGCCGATCTCGGCGACGCCGTCAACGCCTACGACGAACAGATCGGGAACCTGGTCGCGGAGGACCAGGACACCATCACCTACGTCCGACACCTCGAGGAAGCGCACGATCGCGACGAGGCGGCCAATGGCAGCGTCGACGATCTCGTCGACGAGCTGGAGCGGTTCCTGCGCGAGCAGTAGAGCGCACTCGGGTTTGCGAGGTCAGTCGGGTGGGCGACCGAGCCAGACGTCGGCGCGAGGCAGGTCGAACATCACCCCGACGCTCTCCCCCCTGATGGCGCCCAATGCGTGCGCGCCCCAATGGCCGACCGATGCCAATGGTTCGGGCAGGTCGTCGGGAGAGAACCAGCCGACGTCGAGGCACTCCAACGGATGGCAGGCGAGCTCGCCGCCGACCGCGTGGCAGTGGAAGACCAGCGAGTAGAGCGGGGTGCGCGAGAACCCGAGACGGAGTCCGTCGAAGACACCGATCAGGCTGCGAACCTCACACACGATGCCGGTTTCCTCGGCCACCTCTTTGATGGCGACCTCTGACGGCGAGTAGCCGATGTCGGCCCACCCGGTGGGGTACAACCAGATTCCGGAGTCGGCGCGCTGGATCAGCAGGATCTCGCCGGCGTCGTTGCCGACCACCGCGCCGACTGCCACCTTGGGAGTGACATAGCCGGAAACGCCTTCGCCCACTACAGCGAGCCAGTCCTGCACCAGCGCTGCGGGATCGTGGCGCCGGTCCGACGAGGAGCGGATGTCGGCCGCGACCGCCAACACCTCCTCGAACCGCTCCCGCTCGTACAGGTTGGTGGTGAACCCGAGACCGGTCCGGGCGATGCCCGCCAGGGCTTCAGCCCAGCGGAGCAGATCGGATTCGGTGATCTCGGGGCGGTGCTCGTTCACGTCCCGACATCCTCGCGCAGGGCCGGGCACCGCGATCCGCGACAATGGGGCCATGGCCGTGCGGACTGACTGTCGCCACTACTCGACGCGAACCATCGGACCCAACGAGATCATCCAGCGGTGTCGAGTGGACTCGGCAGAGCAGGCGCCGTTCGCGTGCCCCGAGGGATGCCTGTTCTTCGAGGACCGACCGATCGGGCTCGGCCCGTGGGGCGCCGACGGACCGCCGAGCTAGCCGGTCACGATCTCGTTCACGCGACGAAAGAAGACCGAGCGCGCCAGCACCTCGTCGCAGCCCGCCGCACGCGCCGACTCGGCCAATTCGCCGTCGACGTGCGGCGCGAACCCGACAATCCTCGCTTCGATCGATGCCAGGACGTCGAGCGA
>JBBQLA010000245.1:0-4896 GCA_038327485.1 Acidimicrobiales bacterium | reverse complement strand
CTTCCACCACTTCTTCAGCGTCTTCAACATGAGGAACACACTAGGACGAGACTGCGGGAATGGATGCCCGCTCCGACGTGCAGCTTCCCGGTGATCGGGAGTTTCGATTCCGCATCGGTCTTCGGCCGGTCGAGCCGTCGCGTTGGCTGGACATCGACGAGCGTCGCGCCACTGAGCTCGGCCTGAAGCGCGAATTGATGACCGATCGCCACGACGAGGTGATCGCCGCGCTCCCAAATACTGAGGGGCCGGCGACCGAACTGCGCGATGCGGTGGTCGACGCGTTGATCGCCCGGAACCTGGTCGAGGTGGTGGGGGAGCGGGTCACCGAGCGGAGCACGGGCGCGGCGATCGATCTCGACACGATGCACCCGATCGAGGCCGCCGGTCGTCTGGTGCAGGAGGATTGGTGCCTGATGGCGCCGAGCGCGGACGGCCATCGACTGGTGGCAGCGAGCCTGTGCTTTCCTGGTCGGTGGCGGCTCGCCGACAAGATCGGTCGGCCGATGTCGGCCATCCATGCGCCGGTGCCGCGCTACGCCACCGACGTCGGTCCGGGCACCGATCGGGTGTTGTCCAGGTTGGCGGTGGGCCGGATCGTGGAGCGCTTCAACTGGTCGGTGATGGACGACGCCACCTTGTTCCAGCCGACCGGTCACGGCGTTTCGCCGGCTCCGCCGGAGGATGTGGGCGAGCAGATCGTGTTGCGCACCGAGCGCCAGACGCTGCGAGGTTTCGGCGGCGGGGTCGTGGCCTTTGGCATCCGGACCAGGGTGCGACGGCTGGTCGAGCTGGCCGATTCGCCGGAGATGTGTGCCGATCTCGCCGGTTCGATCCGTCGGCTCCCGCCCGAGGTCGCCGCCTACAAGTCGTTGGGATCGCTGCGTGATGCAGTGATCAGCTGGCTCGGCGACGCAGCCGCCGGCTGATCGCTTCGAAACCGGGCACCTCGAACAACACGATCGTGCCGATCAGGCCCGCGAGTCCCAGCGGCACGCCCACCATCAGCTCCGCCAGCGATCGATGTTCGCCAGCGGTGTGCCGAAGCACGACGAGGCCCACCACCATGGGCAGCGCGGTGCCGACGGCGACCAGCGCGCCGTCGACGACCGCACGGGCCAGCGCGGCGTCGGCCAGGCCACCGAAGCGGCGTTGCGCCACGATGAGCGCACCGATGGCGGCACCCAGGTAGGCCAGCGCGAATGCCAAGCCCAGTCCCCATACCCCGACGCTGTACAGAGCGAGCGCGAACACGATGTTGGCGAGGTTCTCGCCGGCGTTCAGCAGGAACGGGGTCTTGGTGTCGCGGTGGGCGTAGAAGATGCGCAGCGTGATCAGGTAGGCGCTGAACGCCGGCAGGCCAATCGCCATGGTCGACAACACCGAGACGGTTCGGGTGGCGGCGGCGGCATCGAAGCGACCTCGATGCAATACGACCTCGACCACTGGTCGGGCCAGGATGATCAATGCCACCGCGGCGGGCGTCACCAGCGTCAGGACCAGTCCGAGGCCCTCGCGGAACCGGGCTCGCAGCCGGGCGAGGTCATCGGCCGCCGCGGCCGCGCTGAGCTCGGGTGTGGTCGACGTCATGACGGAGACTGCCAACAGGCCGTGGGGGAGCTGGAAGAAGATGAACGCGGTTTGATAGGCGGAGACGGCGCCATCGGCGGTGCGAGTTGCCAGGGCCAACACGACCAACAATGCGGCCTGGTTCGACGCGACGTAGCCGATCGTCCATCCGGACAGGCGGGCGATCTCGCGGACCACTGGATGGCGCCGATCGGGCTTCCATCGCAGTGGCACCTGAGCCTGTGAGAGCCCGGCGACCACGCAGTAGGCCATGGCGGCCACGCCGGCGGTGGTGCCGAGGCCGAGGAGGTAGATCGATGTGTTGCCGGTGAGCTGGGCCGGGCTGCACAGGACGCCCACGGCCACGAACGCCAGCGTGGTGATCACGTTGGTGAGCACCGGCGCGAACGCTGCCACGGCGTACTGGCGGCGCGCGTGCAGGATCGCCGTGCCGATCGATGTGATTCCGTAGAAGAGGATCTGCGGCACCAGCAGGAACAGCAGTGGTCGCGCCACCGAGGTGCGAATGGCGGCGTCGCGGGCGTTGCCCGATTCGAACAGGGTGATGTACAGCGGCGAGGCGACCACCGCCAGCAGCGTGACGACCAAGAGGCTGATGAGTCCGAGGCTCATGACGACCGAGGCGCGCTCATCGGCTTCGCGCTGGCTCTCCTCGGTGCCGGCCGAGACGAACAGCGGCACAAGCGTGGACGAGAGGATGCCGCCCAACACGAGCTCGTACAGCAGGTTGGGCGCGGTGTTGGCCAGGTTGTAGCCATCCGACACGGCGCCCTGACCGAGCACCCACGCCAACGCCACGACCCGGACCAGCCCGGTGACTCGGCTCAGCGCGGTACCGAGGGCCGGCGACACGCTGGCGCGCAAGAGCGAGCGGTCATCCGTTGCGGAGGTGAAGGTCATGACGTGGCGGTCATGACGTGGCGGTGCGGCCGGTCTGGTCGACCGAGGAGGTCACCTCGAGGGCTTGACGCAACGCCTCCATTTCCTGGGTGATCCCCGCGACGTCCTGGCCCACCTGGTCGATCTGACCGACCGGGGCGCTCGACACCGACAGTTCGATGGAGCGGGTCACGGCGTCATCGAGACGCGCATTGAGCAGGCGGAGTTGGTCGCGGGTGGCGTTGACGGTGGCGTCCATCCGGCGTGCCGTGGCCAGCTGTGACTGCAGGGCTTCGGCGGTCGCTGCCACCCCAGGTGGCGCACCGTCGAGGGGGCCCAGCCCGGCCAACTCGGTGGCGGCTCCCACCGGATCGAGGCGGGATCGGGCCACGCTCAGCTGTTGGCCCGCGCGGGCGGCGCGCCAACACTCGTCCACGTTGGCGTCGATGTCGTTGCCGATCTCGGCCAGTCGGTCACGCAACGGTCCGGCCGGCGTCGACTTCACTGCGCCGGAGAACTGAGCCTTGGCGGCGAGCGCATCCTGGGTCAGCTTCCGCCAGGGCTCGTCGAGCTGGAAGGGATCGATGCGCACGCCCGGGGGGCCAGTCGGACGCAATGCCACGGCCATCCGCCCGGCGAAGAACAGCAGCGCCCCGGCGATCGCCCCGACTGGGTTGGCGAAGGCCAGGATGCCCGCGGCTGCTCCCACGCCGGTCGACACGATGGCCGATGGCGAAATGAGTGCTTCGCCGAAGTGGCGGGTGGCGATCCGGTCCTTGAGGCTCATGTCAGAAGTTCGACACCACCTGGGCGAACACCTTGCTGATGGTCGCAGCGTCAGTGGCGTTGTAGGCCGCGGCGCTCGATGCCTCGGCGATCGAGGTCAGCGTGGCCATGTCGGCGTCGGAGCCGTATCCGATGGTGAACACCCGGATCGGCTTGGACAACTCGCCGGTCGACCCGGCTCGCAACGCGGCGATGGTCGTGCTTCGCTGCTTCTGGTCATCGGACGAATCGCCGTCCTCGTTCCTGCCGTCGGTCAGCAGGATGATGGCGTTGATCTTCGTCGGGTCATAGTTCGCCGTCATGACGTCGTAGGAGTCCTTGGTCACGTCGTACAGCGGCGTGCCCGCGACCGGCACCAGCGCGTCGATGGACCGGGCCAGGGCCTCGCGGTTGGCCCCGATGGGAGCGATGGGCTGCACGTCGAGGTAGAACGCGTTGCCGCTGGCTCCGAGCTGGGTCGAGAACACTCGCAGGCCGACCTGATCGGCATCGCCGAACTGCGACAACGAGTCGATCGCTGCCTGCTTGGCCAGGTCCAACTTGGTGTCACTGCCGCCGGGCTCGGCGGGATCACCCATCGAACCGGATACGTCCATGACCATCAGCACGCGTGCACCCTTGCGGTTCTGCGACCAGCGGTTGAGCAGATCGATCATCACGGCAGGCTTCGGTACCTCGAGCAGCGTGGTCGGTTGCGCCGGGTCGACACCGTTGGCAGCCACGATGGGTGAACCGATGGCGACATCGGGGTTGCCGGGGCGGAAGTTCGACTTCAGCACCCGCTTCTGGTTGACCGGAAGCTGCACGTAGGTCTCGAACTTCTTGGCGCCGGCCTTCTGGGCGGCGGTCACCCAGGGGGCGTCGAGGATGAAGAACGGGTTGTCGCTGTAGAGCGTTCCCTCGGAGGGGTAGATGGCCACCAGCGGAATCTTGGGCGGTCGGGGCTCCTCGCCGGGATCGAGGACGCCGTCAGGGTTGCCGGAGTTGTAGTCGAGCACCGACTTCTCCTCGACAGCGACTGCGGAGGCGTAGGTGAGCGCCGTGCCGCGCCGGTCGGCCCGGAACCAGTTGTTGAGGAAGGTGAGCGTGGTGTCGCCGTAGTGCACCACTGCCGCCTCGATGGCCTTGGACGCCGCGTCGACGGTCGGGTTGTCGAGGTCTTCGGGGGTGAGGTCCTTGGTCTTGCCGGCTGCGGCGTAGGTCTGGGCGATCAGGGCGGAGAGTCCACTGGTGGAGAAGTTGGGGTTGGTCTTGCCGAGTCGGAATTGGCCCCACTCCGGGTGGCCGTAAGCGGCCCAGCCCTGGGGGTCCTGGGACAGCTTGATGATGTCGGCGAACCCGATCGGCTTGGCCGGGTAGTCGAGCGCGTCGGCCATGGGCTTGGGCATGGCGATCACGAGCGGCGTCAGCATGAACGGCTCGGGGTTGGTCGGCGCGAGCGCGGCCCTTCCCTTGGCGGCCAACTGCTGGTTGAGCACGGCGCCCCAGGCACTCGAAGCGGGTGACCAGATGACCGGACGAGGGCCGTCGGAGGTGGCGTCCCATCCCTTGGCCAGGGCCTGCTCGGCGGCACCGGATGCCTTGACCTGCACGCGGACGAACACGCACTTGCCGCTGGCCTGGACCTTCTTGCCGTTGAAG
>JBBQLA010000244.1:0-4898 GCA_038327485.1 Acidimicrobiales bacterium | reverse complement strand
GCGTTGGCGAGATCCATCCCGGTGAGGTCTGCGATCATCGTCTGGAAGTTGACCAGCGCTTCGAGGCGACCCTGGGAGATCTCCGGCTGATACGGCGTGTACGCCGTGTACCAGGCCGGGTTCTCGAGGATGTTGCGCAGGATGACGCCCGGCGTGTGGGTATCGGAGTACCCCATACCGATCAACGAGGTCAGCGGGGTGTTAGCGGCGGCGATGCCTCGCAGCCGCTCGATCGCTCCGTGCTCGGAGAGCGCAGCGGGCAGCGCCAGTGGCGTGGTCGCGCGAATCGAAGCCGGGAGGAGTGCGTCGAGCATCTCTTCGACTGACCCGTGGCCGACGACCTCGAGCATCGTGGCGACATCGTCGGAGGCGAGCCCGATGTGGCGCTGTTCGAAGCGACCGTCCTCGGACAGCGCGTGCAGGGTGGGGGACTGGTCCATGGTGACTCCGGGATGGCGCGACGAACATCTGCACCCCCGCTGTCGTGGAACCTGAGAGCTTCGATCGACGAGTCGATCTTTCCCCTTCGGTGGACCGGCGGACCGGTCACTCTCCAGCGTTGCCTGATCGAGCGGTACGGGGACCTGAGCGTTTCCGGGGTGGTTGCGCCTTCGGTGCCCGGCCGGAGCCGGGACTCTCCCGCCCGACGTGGGCGGCCTTGCGTTTCGGAAAGCTTAGCTGTCGGCCGTGACCGGCTCCGCCTCGACGACCGGCTCCGACTTGGCATCGGCCGGGTCCGTTCGGGCGGCTTTGTCGGCCTTCTCGGCGTGATGCTCGGTGATGGCCGCCCCGATCGCACCCATGGCGGCGCCGATCATCTTGGGACGGTTGGCGGCCACGTATTCCTTGGACTCGGCGGGCCGGCGGGTGCGCACGTCGAAGTGGGGGAGCACGTAGCGAGCGAAGAGCTCGTAGCTCTTGTGGGTCGCGGCGGTGTTGGCCCACTCATGGGCCTGCATGAGGAAGGTTCCGAAGCCGCCGTTGGACTGCTCGATGAGTCCTTCGATGAACTCGATGCAGTCATCGGGGGTGCCGACGACGCCGGCTCCACCCTTGTTGATCTGCGCAGCCAGCTCGTCGGGTCCACCCTCGGGCACCACCGGCAGCGCGGCGACCTTGCGGAAATATTCGAAGTAGTCGGACAAGCCGAACTCGACGTCGATCAGCGCCTGCTCACGGGTCTCAGCGAGGTGGATCTGGCTGACCAGACGCCACTGCTTGCGGTCGGCAACCTGTCCGAACTCGGCGGCGCGTTCCTCCATCACGTTCCAGTGGTGGCCCAGCATCTCGATGCCGGCAGCCTGACTGGCGCCAATCGACAGCAGTGAGCAGCCGTACTTGCCTGCAGCGCGAGGCCCGGACGGCGAAATCATGGCGGCGACGGCGACCTCCGGATGGGGTTCGCTGTAAGGCCGCAGGTGGAGGCGGGCGTCGCGAAGGGTGAACCAGTCGGTCTCCCGGCTCACCGGCTCGTCGGAACGGAGCAACTCGAGGATGACGTCGAGGGCTTCCTCCATCCGGCGACGCTGGTCGGCTGGGTCGATTCCCAGCATGAACGCGTCGGAGGGCAGAGCGCCCGGGCCCACGCCGAGGATCACGCGCCCACGGGTGAGGTGATCCAGCTGCACGATCCGCTGCGCCGTCATGAACGGGTGGTGATACGGCAGCGAGACCACCCCGGTTCCAAGCTTGATGTGCTTGGTCCGTTCGGCCGCAACAGCGATGAAGATCTCGGGGCTGGCGATCAGTTCGTAGCCGCCGGAGTGGTGTTCGCCGACCCACGCCTCGTGGAACCCGAGCCGGTCGAGGTGTTCGATCAGTTCCAGGTCGCGTTCGAGGGCGAGCGTGGGGTTCTGACCGGTCGGGTGGAACGGGGCGAGAAAGATCCCGCTGCGGAGAGGCCAATCATTGCCCGGTAGCTTACTTGACCGTCCGGTCAAGTACGCCGCCGAAACGGGTCAGTCGAGGAGCTCGGGTTCTTGGGCGACGATCCAATCCCACAGCGGCTTGAAGCTGAACTGGCCGGCGATCTCTGATCCGACCTGGCCATGGGTGAGGCGGGCGGCCTCGTCGCCGATCGAGATCGGCTTGCCGGCCGACATTGCCAGCATCTGGGCCTGGCAGGTGCGCTCCATGGTGATGAACCACCACACCGCGGCGTCCACCGAGCCGCCGGCAGTGAGCAATCCGTGGTTGCGGAGGATGGCCGCCTTGTTCTGCCCGAGGGCGGCAGCGATGCGATCGCCCTCCGACGTGTCGTTGACCACGCCGGTGTAGTCGTCGAACAATGCGTGGTCGTCGTAGAAGGCGCAGCTGTCCTGGGTCAGCGGATCGAGCAGCACACCGAGCGACGAGAACGCCTTGCCGTGGACCGAGTGGGTGTGCGCCGCTGCGATGACATCGGGGCGAGCGGCGTGGATCCGTGAGTGGATGGCGAAGGCGGCTCGGTTCAACGGCCACTCACCTTCGACGATCTCGCCGTCATGGTTCACGAGCAGCAGATCCGAGGCGCGGACCTGTCGGAAGCTCATGCCGAACGGGTTGACCCAGAAGTGGTCCGGAAGTTCGGGGTCACGGGCGGTGATGTGACCGGCCACCCCTTCGTCGAAACCGAACCGGCCGAACAGTCTGAATCCGGCCGCGAGCCGACGCTTCAGATGGAGCCGCTCGTCGGCAGGGGTGTCGAAGGTGAGGAACTCGAACGGGGTCGGACGCGTCATGGGAGCAGTGTAGGGACGGTCGTTCACAGCCCGCCGGTGAAGGTCAGCTTGGCGCCGCCCAACCCTTTGGTCGCCGACGCGGTCAACGCGGCCGGCGTCTTGTCGGTCCCGAAGCGCCAACGGAGGAACGCGACTGTCAGGTCGTCCTGCGCGGGCCAGGTCTCCTCGGGGGTGATCCACTTCGATCCGCATCCGTCGCCGGCCAACTTCTGCAACTGCGCTGCGCCGTCGGCGCCCAGCAGCTTGGTGAGGCCGATGCGTTCCGAGATGGCCAGGAGCCCGCCCTGGTCCCTCCCAATGGTGCAGATGTCGGTGAAGGACAGGTGACCGGCCCGCTCGAACGAGACCAGCAGTTTGGGATCGTCGTACTTCTTGAAAGCAGAGGTGACGTCACCCAGCGGGATCACTCCGTCCTCGCTGCCGGTGAGGAACAGCGATGGGATCTTCGGATGGGCCGACGCGTTGGCTCCGGAGAAGGTTCCGCCGCCGCTCATCTGCACGATGCCGATCACGTCGGACGACTCGTTGGCCGCCTGCAGAGTGGAACCGGTCCCGGCGGAGTGTCCTCCGACCACGTAGCCCTTCTGAGGGCGCACCAACCCGGCCAGCACCGACGTCACATCGTTCGAGGCAGCCGTCGCCGCCGCGACGGCGTCGGTCACGACCTTACCCTCGTCGATGGGAGTGCGCCCCTGGGTGCCCAGCAGCGACAGCAGCCCACGCTCGGCGAACACCGGAGCGACCACCACGTATCCCCACGACGCGACCGCGGTGGTGAGGTGCTGGTATTCGGTCGGGAAGCCGCCGTAGCCGTGGTTGAAGGCGAAGATCGGAAACGGACCGCCGCTCGTGGCGCCAGGAGCGTTGAGCGTGGCGCGAGTGGGCAGCTCCGGGTTCGACGCGGCGGGGATGAGCGACTTGTACTGATCCGGCAGCAGGTCGCTGATCTTGAACACCTCGGGAGCGACGGGAGCGGCGTCGCCGGCCGCCGGGTACCAGACCCTGATCTGGCGGGTGCCCCCGGCGTCGGTGGGGATCTGAAGGTCGGTCACACCCACCGCGTGCGGGCCGAGCCGGTCGAATCGCAACGCCGGGACGGCGGGCCGCGAACCGGACGTCGTGCCGGTCTTGGTGTCATTCGAGCTGCACCCGGCCACGAGGGCCAGACACGCGATGGTCGCGGCAATGGTGATTCGTCTCATGGTGTCTCCTCGGAAGGGGCGAAGCAGTCGATGATGTCGCCGTACCACGACTCGAGCGCAGTCCAATGCTCGACCGGTGACTTCCCGAAACGGGCGATGACCAAGTCGAGACCGGGGATCACCATGACGGCTTGGCCTTCGTATCCTTTGGCCGCGAAGGTGCCCCACGGGTCGTCGTAGACCCACCAGCCCTCGCCGTAGAACAAATCGTCCTCGGAGTCGAGCGAGACCGCCGTGCGGGCCCGATCGATCCACCCCGCAGGGACGAGTCGATTCCCATCCCACACCCCGTCACGCAGCGCCAACAGCCCGATCCGGGCGAAGTCACGAGCGCGCAGGTACAGGTACGAGGAGCCGACCCAGGTGCCGGCGGCGTCGAAGCGGAGATCCGGCTCGAGCACACCGATCGGCCCGAGCACTTCGTCGGCGATGAAGGCGGACATGGCGTCTGCGTCGAACCCGAGCGCGCGTTGCAGCGCGGCGACCACGATGTTGGTGGAGCCCGACGAGTAGTTGAACCGCTCACCAGCAGGCGAGTGCACGGGCCGCGATGCGGCGTAGCCGGCGACGTCGTCGGCACCGGATCCGTACAGCATCTCGAGGCAGTCCGACGTGTCGGCGTCGGTGTAGTTCTCGTCGTAGTCGAGCCCGTCGCGCATCTGCAGGAGCTGCTGCAGGGTGATGGCGTACCGCGGGTCGTCGGCCTCGCTCCATGCCGGATGGACCGGCACCGCGTCGGCGTCGATCAAACCGCCATGCACGGCCACGCCGAGAGCGATCTGCGTCACCGACTTGGCGGTCGACCACGACAGCAGGCGACTGTCCGCGCCGACTCCGTTGCGGTAGCGCTCAGCGACGATTCGACCTCGGTGCACGACCACGCAAGCATCGGTCTGGGCCAGCAACGGGTTCGGGTTGTGTGCGAAGGCGATGTCGAGCAAGTCGTCGACCGCGTCCGCATTCGGGGCCAGGTCGG
>JBBQLA010000243.1:0-4907 GCA_038327485.1 Acidimicrobiales bacterium | reverse complement strand
CCGGGCGACTACCCCGCACTCAACGAGATCTACACGGCGTTCTTCGCCGAGCACGCCGCCGACCATCGTCCGTCACGATCGGCCATCGGGGTGGCCGCGCTGCCGTTCGACGCCTTGGTCGAGATCGAAGCGTGGGTGATGGCTGGTCCCGGCGGCGTGAGTGCGGCAGGATGAGCTGATGGGTGGAGCAATCGCAGTCGTCATCGCACTCGTCATCGTCGTCCCGGTCGCCGTGATCATTTCCGGGGGCATCCTGGCCGCCATCATGGGCACGCTGCTGAAGATGAACGCCGAGAAGGAGCACGAAGGCTCCGAGCTCATCGAACTCAACATCTGATCGCCGCGATTCGAGCGGGGGATCTGATCGACCTCGACGTGAGGAGGGTCAGTTGCTCCACCGGCTCTCGCCGAATCGGTAACCCACCGAACGCACCGTTTGGATCAGCGGCGCATGCTCCTCGCCGAGTTTGGCCCGGAGCCGACGGATGTGAACGTCCACCGTGCGAGCTCCGCCGTAGTACTCGTAACCCCACACCCGGCTCAGCAGGGTCTCGCGCGTGAACACGCGACCGGGGTTGGCCGACAAGAACTTCAACAGCTCGTACTCCATGTAGGTGAGGTCGAGCGGCCGTCCGCCGATGATCGCCTGGTAGGTCTCGATGTTGAGGATGAGCTCGTCGTAGACGATGACCTCGTCGGTCATGTCGGTCCAGCCCCCTCGCACCAGGAGGTGTTTGAGCCGAGCCTCGAACTCGACGGGGTGGAACGGCGTGACACAGAAGTCGTCGAAGATTTCGTGGCGGCCGTCGAGATCGCCCAGCTGGGACCCGCGGATGAGCAGGAAAACCGGGGCGATGTTGGTGTCGCCGCTGCGAATGGCCCGAGCGAAATTGGTGGCGGCCTCGAAGTTCTCGTCAGCCGAGATGATGGCACCGCTCCAGCTGCCGGCAGCAGCGGTTGCTTCGTCTCCCACCGCCTTGAAGTCGTGGCCGGCCAGGTCGAGCGCCCGAACGACCTCGGACGGGGGAGGGTCGGGGTAGATCAGCAGCGGCTCCACGATCACCAGGCGCCGAAGTAGCGATCGAGCTCGAATTGCGTCACGTGAGACTTGTAGTCGTTCCACTCCGACCGTTTGTTCCGCAGGAACCACTCGAAGATGTGCTCGCCCAGCGCTTCGCGCACCAGATCGGATCGCTCCATCTGATCGAGCGCGTCGGACAGCGACGTCGGGAGCAGGCGGATGCCCTTGGCGTTCCGCTCCGAATCGGTCAGCTCGAAGATGCTCGAGTCGGCCTCCTCCTCGAGGTGGTAGCCGTTCTCGATGCCGGCCAGACCCGCGGCGAGGATGACCGAGTAGGCCAGGTAGGGGTTGCAGGCTGGATCGAGTGCTCGGTACTCCAGTCGAGTCCCCGATGCTTCCTTGTTGCGCTTGGGGATCGGCAGTCGCACCAGCGCAGACCGGTTCGAGCGGGCCCAGCTCACATGCACCGGCGCTTCGAACCCGAGCACCAGGCGCTTGTAGGAGTTGATCAGCTGGTTGGTGACGGCGGTCATCTCGGGTGCGTGGGTGAGCAGGCCGGCGATGAATTGGCGGCCGGTCTCCGACAACTGGTGTTCGGCGTCGGAGTCGTGGAAGGCGTTGCCGTCAGTCGTCCACAGGGAGAGGTGGGTGTGCATACCCGAACCCTGCACGCCGGTCATCGGCTTCGGCATGAAGGTGGCGTGCACTCCGTGCTCGAGAGCAACTTCGCGAACGATCAGCCGCATGGTCATGAGATTGTCGGCCATCGACAGGGCGTCGGTATAACGCAGGTCGATCTCGTGCTGCGACGGCGCATCTTCGTGGAACGAGTATTCGACCGGGATGCCGATGGCCTCGAGCCGCTGCAGCGTGGCGCGGCGGATGTCCGAGCTGGCGTCGAAGGTGGTCAGGTCGAAGTAGCTGGCCTGGTCGAGCGGCTGGAGCTTGCCCGAGGCGTCGGCCGACGCGAAGTAGAAGAACTCGACCTCGGGGGCGCACATGAAGTCGAACCCGGCCTCGTGGGCTCGGGCGAGATTGCGTCGCAAGACCTGACGCGGGTCGCCTTCGAACGGGGTGCCGTCAAGGTTGGCCAGGTCGCAGAACACCCGAGCCGACAGCTCCCCGCCGTCGCCCCAGTTCATGAGCTGGAAACTCGAGGCGTCGGGGAAGGCCAGGACGTCGTTCTCCTCGACCCGGCTGAATCCATCGATGGCAGAGCCGTCGAACTGCACGCCGTCCTCGAATGCAGTCTCGAGTTCGATCGGTGAGATGGCCACCGACTTCAGCTGGCCGAGCACATCGGTGAACCACAATCGGACGAGACGGACCCGCCGTTCCTCGATCGTTCGGAGCACGTAGGACTGGTGGTCGGCCATGTCGACAGGTTGGCGCATGGGTGGACCTTTCCACACGGGGGAGCCGCCACAAGTAACCGAGCGTTCACATTGAGGCAACGTCGTTGAAACTGCTTGAATCCAGGCTACTTTGCGGCGCAGTCGCGCAGCAGGCGAAGGCATCCGCCAGGCGGGCCGTGAGTGCCAAGTGAAGCGAGTCAAGAACAGGTCGGGCGGCAGACCGCCGCCCCAGAACAAAGGTGATCTCCGTGGCGTACAGGGCTGAGTACATCTGGATCGACGGCACTGAGCCGACGCCCCTCATGCGTTCCAAGACGAGAATTGTGGAAGACGGTAAAGAGCTGGCCATCTGGGGGTTCGACGGTTCGTCGACCAATCAGGCCCCCGGCTCGAACTCCGACTGCGTCTTGCGGCCGGTGTTCAGCTGTCCCGATCCGCTCCGCGGCGGCGACGACGTGCTCGTGCTGTGCGATGTGCTGATCCCCGACACCATGGAGCCGCACCCGTCGAATACCCGTGCAGCGTGCGCCGAGACCGCCGAGAAGTTCGCCGACCAGGACATGTGGTTCGGCATGGAGCAGGAGTACACCTTCTTCAAGAACGGCCGCCCGCTGGGCTGGCCTGAGCAAGGCGTGTACTACCCGGCACCGCAGGGCCCGTACTACTGCGGCGTGGGCGCCACCGAGATCGCCGGTCGCGAGATCGTCGAAGCCCACACCGAGGCGTGCATGGATGCCGGTCTGAAGATCGCCGGCACCAACGCCGAGGTCATGTTGGGCCAGTGGGAATTCCAGATCGGCCCGGCCGGTGTGCTCGAGGTCGGCGACCACATGTGGATGGCCCGCTTCCTGCTCTACCGCATCGCCGAGGACTACGGGGTCGACGCGTCGATCTCGGCCAAGCCCATCAAGGGCGACTGGAACGGCGCCGGCTGCCATACCAACTTCTCCACGCAAGCCATGCGTGATGGTTGGGACGCGATCATCGCAGCGTGTGAGTCACTCGGCGCCCCCGGTAAGCCCGAGGAGCACCTCCTGGTGTACGGCCACGGCTACGAGGATCGCCTCACCGGCCTGCACGAGACCGCCCACTACAGCCAGTTCCGTTACGGCGTCGCCGATCGTGGTGCGTCGGTGCGGATCCCGTGGCAGGTCGGCGTCGACAAGAAGGGTTACGCCGAAGATCGTCGGCCGAACGCCAACATCGACCCGTACGAGGTCGCCCGGGTCATCACCAACACGGTGTGTACCGCGGCGCTCTGAACGACAACGTCTGATCGAAGGGGGCCCTGCGGGGTCCCCTTCGTCGCGTCTGTCTGGACGACGGTTCGATAACTAGGTTGTGAACCCGTGCTCGTCGGCCTGTGTCAGATGAATCCAACGGTGGGGGCTCTCGAGGCCAACGCGGAGGCCATCATCGAGGCCTACCGCCAGTGCGCCTCGCAGGGGGCCCGGATCGCCGTGTTCGGCGAGCTGGCCGTGTGTGGGTATCCGCCGGAGGATCTCGTGCTGAAGGGCCGGTTCCTGGCGGACTGTCGGCGCCAGGTCGACCGCATCGCTGCGACGACGGGGGAGTGCGTCGCACTGGTCGGCTTCCCCGAGGCCGGCCATGGTCCCCTGCGGTTCAACAGCGCGGCGATCTGCCGCAACGGCGTTGTCGAAGCGGTCTACCGCAAGGTCGAGCTGCCCAACTACGACGTCTTCGACGAGGACCGGTGGTTCGAGCCGGGCGAGTTGGACCAGCCTCTGGTCGAGATCGACGGTATTGCGGTCGGCGTGTCGATCTGCGAGGACATCTGGCTCGACGACGGCCCGCCCACACGACAGGCCCGGGCCGGCGCGACGTTGATCGTCAACCTCAACGGTTCGCCTTTCCACACGGAGCGTCTGGCCGAGCGTGAGGACATGCTGCAACGACGCGCCGCTGACATCGGTGTGCCCGTCGTGTACGTCAACCAGGTCGGCGGACAGGATGATCTGGTCTTCGACGGCGGTTCCATGGTCGTCGGCGCTCAAGGTCGAGTGCAGCACCGCCTGGCACAGTTCGTCGACGAGATCCGCGTAGTCGAGACCTCGGCCGACGGCGACGTGGCCGCGCACCTCGATCGCCTGGAGCAGGTGTGGTCGGCGTTGGTGCTCGGCACGCGTGACTACGCCGCCAAGAACGGCTTCACCGACGTGGTCATCGGACTGTCGGGTGGGGTCGACAGCTCCATCGTCGCTGCGATCGCCGTCGACGCGTTGGGAGCAGGTCGGGTACACGGCGTGCTGATGCCATCGAGGTACAGCTCGGGCGGGTCCATCACCGACGCCGACGCGTTGTGCGCCAACCTCGGGATCGACGGACGGGTCATCGCGATCGAGCCCGCCCACTCAGCGTTCACCCACATGTTGGCGCCGTCCTTCGAGGGTCGCGACGCCGATCTGACCGAGGAGAACCTGCAGTCGCGGCTGCGAGGCGTCACCCTGTTGGCGTTGAGCAACAAGTTCGGGTGGCTGGTGCTCACCACCGGCAACAAGAGCGAGTCGGCG
>JBBQLA010000242.1:0-4947 GCA_038327485.1 Acidimicrobiales bacterium | reverse complement strand
GAACATCTCCGGCCGGACAAGCTTGAACAGCGCGGTCTGCGGTTCGAACCCCGCCATCTTGGGCACACCGGGTGGCACGTCGAACCACAGCGACGGCCAGCGTCGGAGCGTCGCAATTGCGGCCAGACGAGGATCGGGGTTCACCGCATGCGGGTGGCCGACCATCGACAGCAACGGGATGTCGTAGTAGCTGTCCGAATAGGCGTGGGACTGCTCGAGGTCGTAGCCCTCGGCGTCGCACAGTTCTCGAACGGCGCGAGCCTTACCGCGGTTCCACACGAACTCGCCATCGATCGTGCCGTCGTACGCGTCGCCGTCGCGGCCGTACCGGGTGGCGACGACGTGGTCGAAACCCAGGGCGTCGGCCAGAGGTTTCACCAGATCGTGCGGTGTGGTGGTCGCGAGGACCAGCGCCAACCCGTCGGCTCGATGTTCGGTCAGCTTCGCTGCGGCGTAAGGAAGGACCCGCTCTGCCAGCTCAGCGGCCGCCAACTTCGCCGCCGCCTCGACCTTGGCGATCTTCCAGCCCTTGGCCACTCTGGCGGCCTGACGGGTGACCATCATCGTGGGCCAGTTCTCCCCGATGAGGTTGAACAGGCCGAACAGCACGCCCTCTGCTGGATTCGTCCGCGCCGGCAACACCCCGACGTCACGCATCGCCTCGGAGTACACCGATCCGCTCGCTCCGGACAACAGGGTGCGGTCGAGGTCGAAGATGGCCGCGGCCTGGGGGCGCTTGCGTTTCGGCATCCACCGAGGGTACCGGCTCGAACCTGGACGAAAAAGGGGCCGAAAACGACGAGAGGACCGGAGGGGGGATCCGGTCCACTCGTGGGGCCGGCAGCTGGAGGGGGATCCGCCGCCTGGCCGGGCCGCACTGTCGAGGGGGGTCGAGTCAGTGCGGTTCTTGTTGGACACAGCATACGAAGCGCCCCCGCCATCTTTCAAGCAGTTTCGGTCGATACTTGGTATCATTTCCAGCGATGAGGCATCGATGGACCTGAAGCAGCTTCGAGCGCTCCTGGCCGTGGCGGAGCACCAGAGTTTCTCCTCGGCGGCCCGGGCGCTCCACACCGTGCAATCGAATGTGTCCACCCACGTCTCCCGCCTGGAGCGTGAGATGGGAGTCACCCTCATTGACCGGGCCACCAACACCCTGACGGAGGAAGGCCAGGTCGTCGCCGAGCGGGCACGGCGCATCGAAGCGGAGTTCTCCGCGCTGGACTCCGACGTCAGCTCCCTCAGGGACGAAGTGCGTGGTCGGGTTCGCATCGGGGTGATCGGGACGACTGCTCGATGGATCGTTCCGCTCCTGCTCGACTCGCTGGCCGAACGTCACCCGGCCATCTCTCTGGTGGTGCGCGACGCCACGACCTCGTCGCTCGTCCCTCAGCTTGTCGGCGGCCAGATCGACCTGGCCATCGTCAACTCCCCCGTCGCCGACCCCGATGTGCTCATCCACGCACTGTTCGAGGAAGAGCTCGTGGTCGTCGCGCCGGTGGGCCATCCGCTGTCGGGGCGGGATCAGCTCACTCTGACCGACCTCGCTGGGCACGAACTCCTGCTCGAGGCAGAGGGCACCAGCTTTCGCGAAGACATCGACGCTCAGGCCGCGCAGGTCGGCGTCGAACTCGTCGCCCGAGCCGAGTTCGACGGCATGCGGTTACTGGCCTCGCTGGCATTTGCCGGTTACGGAGCCGCCATCCTCCCTGCCAGCGCCGCGCCCGTTGGTATCGCCCGAGGCGAGTGGACCAGCACGACCATCACCGGCGCCACCCGACGATCGGTCGGCCTGGCCCGGCGTCGGCGAGGGCTCCCCTCCGCCGCGGAGCGGGCGGTGGGCGACGTCATCGTCGATGTCGTGAGAGTCCAGGCCCCGCTGCAAACTGGGATCCACCTGGCCGACCGAGTGGCGGCGACGTCGCCGGGCTTCGCCTGAGACGGAAGTGTGAACGGGCCGCGAACTCCTCGGCGTTGGACGCTCTCACTCCCTTGGCCGACGTAGAGTGAAGCACGTGGATGACTCGATTTCGATCACTGACAACCGAACCGGCGAGACGGTGGAGATTCCCATCGTCAACGGCGGAGTCGATGCAAAGGCATGGTCGAAGCATCTCCCCGGCATCTGGTTCATGGACCCGGCCTTCGGTGCGACTGCCGTGGCGGAGAGTTCGGTCACCGAACTCGATGGCGAAGCCGGCATCCTCCGCTATCGGGGTTATCCGATCGAACAGCTGGCCGAGCACTCCAGCTACCTCGAGGTGTCCTACCTCCTGATTCACGGTGAGCTGCCAACTCCGGCGCAGTTCGAGCAGTGGCGCTTCGAGATCACCCACCACACCTTCATCCACGAGAACGTGCGCAAGCGCTTTCTGGACGGCTTCCACTACGACGCCCACCCGATGGGCATGTTGGTCTCCGCTGTGGCGGCGCTGTCGACCTTCTACCCCGAGGCCAAAGGCATCAGCGACCGAGCGAACCTCGAGAAGCAGGTCATCCGCCTCATCGCCAAGATGCCGACGCTGGCGGCCGCCGCCTACCGCTTCAGCGTGGGCATGCCCTTCGTCTACCCCGACAACAGCCTCGACTTCGCCGCCAATTTTCTGTCGATGATGTGGAAGATCGCCGAGCCGCGCTACGAAGCCGATCCGGTGCTGGCCCGGGCGCTCGACATCCTGTTCATCCTCCATGCCGATCACGAGCAGAACTGTTCGACGACGGCCATGCGAGTGGTGGGCTCGTCGCACGCCGATCCCTACTCGGCCACCGCTGCCGCCACCGCGGCGCTGTACGGCCCTCGTCATGGGGGCGCCAACGAAGCCGTGCTCAAGATGCTGGCGGAGATCGGTTCGATGGAGAACATCCCTCCGTTCCTCGAGGCGGTCAAGGCCGGCAAGGGCAAGCTGCAGGGCTTCGGTCACCGGGTCTACAAGAACTTCGACCCGCGTGCCACGATCATCAAGAAGACCGCTGATCAGGTGTTCGCCGTGACGGGCAAGTCGCCGCTGCTCGACATCGCGCTGAAGCTCGAGGAGGTCGCCCTGTCGGACGACTACTTCATCAGCCGCAAGCTCTACCCCAACGTCGACTTCTACTCCGGGCTGATCTACCAGGCCATGGGCTTCCCGCTCGACATGTTCACCGTGCTGTTCGCCATCCCCCGCACCACCGGTTGGCTGTCCCACTACATCGAGCTGCTCGATCAGGACAGCCGCATCTATCGACCCCGCCAGACCTACGTTGGTCATGCGGTGCGCGACTACCAGCCCATGACGGAGCGCTAGAGCTGATCAGTCCGTCGGGTCAGATCTCGAGCAGGATTTTGCCCACGTTGGCGTTCGACGCCATGTGACGATGCGCCTCGGCGATGTCGTCGAGCGAGAACCACGAGTCGATCACCGGTCGTAGCCGCCCACGGTCGAAGAACGGCAGCATCTGCTTGGCGAACTCGCGGGTGATCGCGACCTTCTCCTCGAGTGGCCGAGAACGGAGCGTGGTCCCGCGGATGGCGGCCCGCTTCATCAGCAGATCGCCGACGTTGACCTCGGTGCGCCCTCCGCCCATCACGCCGACCTGGATGATGATGCCGCCCGTCGTGAGCGACGAGATGTTGCGCTGGGTGTAGTCGCCGCCGATGACGTCGAGTACCACGTCGACTCCGGCACCACCGGTGAATGTCTTCACCTCGGAGACGAAGTCGGCGCTGGTGTAGTCGATCACCAGGTCAGCACCCAGAGCGACACACGCCGCGACCTTGTCGGTCGACGCCGTCACGACGATCCGCGCGCCGATCGCCCCAGCGATCTGGATGGCAGCGGTGCCTACACCCGACGCACCGGCGTGCACCAACGCGGTTCGGCCCGCCGTGAGACCACCTTGTCGAACCAGCGCGTCCCACGCTGTGATGAACACCTCGGGGATGGCTGCAGCGTCGGCCACCGGAACCGACTCGGGGACATCCATCAGCAGGCGTTCATGGGTGACCAGTTGTTCGGCGTGCGCACCCCCGCCCACGATGCCCATCACCGGCGCACCGATCTCATGGCCCCGCACCCGCGCCCCGACCGCGGCGATCGTGCCGGCGAACTCCATGCCGGGCACCTCGATCTCCATGGGTGGGCCGGGATACAGACCCATCCGTTGGAGCAGATCAGCGCGATTCATGGCGCTCGACACCACATCGACCAGCACCTCGTCGGGGCCGGGAACCGGAGGGGGCACCTCTCGCACGTTGAGCACGTCGAGGTCGCCATAGCTGTCGAAGGTCACTGCTCGCATCCGCCGACCGTAGCTGTGAGCATGGCGGCATGAACGCTGCCGTCATCTCCATCGAGGTCGATCGACCCGCACTGGAGCTCCGCTTGGCCTGGGACGACGACTTCTCGGCCGCGATCCCGCTGGTGGCGGTGAGGCTGGCATGTCCTTGCGCCGGTTGTCGCGGGGCCCGTGGAAACGGTGACGTGGTGTGGCCGGGCCGAGGCGCCCCGCAGCCTCTCGAGGTCCAGTCTGCGGAGCTGGTCGGCGCGTGGGGCATGTCGTTCGCGTGGAACGACGGCCACGAGGGCGGCATCTACCCGTTCGAGACCTTGCGCCGGTGGGGCGAGAGCGGCGTCACCGAACTCGACTCGGACTCCGGCCTGGCCGGAGCCTGAGGGCGCCAGGTCGGGATCGGCGTAGCATTTCGTCATGGACTTCGCCCTCAGCTCCGACCTGCTCGATCTGTCGGCCGAAGCCCACGAGGTGGGCCGCACGGCCGCCCAGGGCCTCGAGGTCCGAGAGGACAGCTGGCTCCGCGGTACATCCCGTGACTTCCAACGCGAGCTGGCCGCGCGTGGCTGGCTCGGGATGTGCTGGCCCGAGGAGTGGGGCGGTGGGAATCGCAGCCCCATCGAGCGCTTCATGGTCGTCGAAGCCCTCATCAGCTAAGGAGCGCCGATCGCGTCGGCC
>JBBQLA010000241.1:0-4948 GCA_038327485.1 Acidimicrobiales bacterium | reverse complement strand
GCGAGTTCGATGACCCGCTGGGCCACGGTGTCGATGAAGTCGCGATCGTGGCTGACGAAGTGGATGGCGCCCGGGTAGTCGATCAGCGACTGCTCGAGCCACGACACGCTGTCGGTGTCGAGGTGGTTGGTCGGCTCGTCGAGGATCAGCACGTCCGGCGCGCCGAGCAGCAGCCGTGCCAGCGCGGCGCGCATGCGCCAACCGCCGGACAATGCGGTGAACGGCCGGTCCATGTCGGCATCCTTGAAGCCGAGCCCGGCGAGGATCGATCGACCCTTGGCCTCGAGTGCGTAGCCGCCGAGAGATTCGTAGCGGGACTGGGCGTTGCCGTAGTCCTCGAGTACCTGGTCGTGCTCGTCGCCAGTGGTGGTGCCGAACCGTTCGAGCAGCGATTCCAGTTCGACTTCGAGCTGACGGATGTGCTCGGCGCCCGACAGCACTTCCTCGATCACGGTGCCGGTGGGGTTCTCGGTGAGCTCCTGGGGGAGGTAGCCGATGCGCAGGTCTTTGGGTCGATGCACCTCGCCCGAGTCCGGCGGATGAATGCCGACGAGGATCTCGATGAGGGTGGTCTTGCCGGTCCCGTTCCCACCCACGAGCGCGGTCCGTTGGCCGGCGCGGAGCTGGATCGACACGTCATCGAACAGGGTTCGAGCGCCGTGGGAGACGGTCAGGCCGGACGCGGACAGCATTCACCCAGTCTGGCAGAGCCCAAGCAGAGCCCAAGCGGGGCCCTCACGGGCTACTGGCCGAGCTGCTCAGCTTTGACGTGATCCATGCCGCCGGCGGCGCGGGCCTCGGTGAGGCCCAGCGCCTCGGCGCTGTTGGAGACGAACTGGTGGATCATGAAGTGGTAGCGCCACGACTCCCGTTGGCCTTGGCCGTCGAGCAGGTGGTTGATGGAGTCCTTGATGGCCCGGGCGGTGATCGCCGGGACCAGCGCCACCTGCGCAGCCATCTCGGCGGTCTCGGCCGCCAGCTGTTCGGCTGACACCACCCGATTGACCAAGCCGTAGCGCTCGGCTTCGACGCCCGACAATGTCTGGGCCAACAGCAGGAACTCCTTGGCCTTGCGAGGTCCGAGCTCCCACGGCTCGACCAGCAGCTCGACCCCGACACCCGACATGCGCAACACCGGATTCGAGAAGCGGGCATCTTCAGCCGCCACGATCAGATCGCACATCGCCGCGAGCATCAGGCCCGCCGCGCTGCACGCGCCCTGCACCGAGGCGATGGTGATCTTGGGGAGGTCCCGCAGCCGGACACACTTGTCGAAGTACATGACCTGCTCGTGGTGCAGCTTGCCTTCGGGTGTGGCCCGCATCGCCGCCCAGTGCTCGGTTCCCTCGAACAGCTCCTTGAGGTCGTGGCCGGCGCAGAAGTGTTTGCCGTTGGCGTTCAGCACGACCACCGAGACGGCGTCGTCGGCTTCGACCAGATCGAGCGCGACATCGAGCTCGGTGATCATCTGCGCGTTGAGCGCGTTGGCTGAGCCCGGCCGATTCAACGTGATCGTGGCCACCGCGCCCGCCACCTCGTACCCCACCGTCTCGAACTGCGCCGTCTCGAACTGCGCCGTCTCGAACTGCGCCGTCCCGAACTCTTCACCCTCACTCATCGCCCCACCCGTTTTGTAGTGTCATCTCGTACCTCGGTGTACCGCACGGCACTACAGAACCGGGGGATTGGGTGGGAGTCATCGGCCAGTCCGGTAGTCGAAGGCGACTTTGATGGCGCCAGTTTCGCCCTGGTTGACGATGGTGGTGAAGGCTTCGCGCCAGTGGTCGAGGGTGAAGCGGTGGGTCAGCATGGCGCTCACGTCGATGCGACCGGCGGCTGTCAGATCGAGGTAGTGCGCGATGGCGTGCTTGGTCTCGCCCTCGAACGTCTCGAAGCCGAAGGCGTTGGACCCCACCAGTCGCAGCTCCTTGAAGTACCACGGCGTCCACTCGAAGCGGCCCGGCGATGACACGCCCATCTGCACCAGCGTCGCTCGATACGACATCACCCGCATGGCCACTTCGATGGTGAGTGGTGAGCCGATGGTGTCGTAGACGGTGGCGACGTGTCCGGGGTAGGCGACCGGCAGTCCTTCCCACGGTGACAAGGTCGCTGCGCCCGACCACGCCGCAATCGCCTCGACCAGGGCGTCGCGAGGCTCCGGATCGAACACCGTGGCGCCCATCGACTTGGCCAAAGCGGCCTGCGCGGGCCAGCGGGCGACGACTCCCACGTCGAGGTCGTCGTAGAGCTGGGTGAGGATGGCGGTCGACGACGTGCCGAGCGCGCCGGCTCCGTAGACCAGCACCTTGCTGCCGGGCGGCGGGGGGTTGCGAGTGATGGCGTGGAAGGCCACCGACCACGGATCGGCCAGCACGGCGACTTCGTCTGAGATCGCGTCGGGGAGAGCGAACACCATCGACTCGTGCGCCGGGACTGCTTCGGCGAACCCGCCGGTGGCTTCGACGGCGTTGCCGGTGTGGATGCCGGCCGACAGTCGTCCGCTGGTGAAGTTCCAGCATCCCGACAAGTCGCCGGCGGCGCACGCCTGGCAGGGCGGCAGGCCTCGGGGAGCGCACGACAGCCACGGGTTGAGCACGACACGTTGGCCCGGTTCCACCGACGAGACCGAAGCGCCGACCTGTGAGACCCGTCCGACGACTTCGTGGCCGAGCACCTGGGGAAACGAGATGAACGCGGTCATCATCGAGTCGCCGCCGTCCTCGAAGTCCATCAGCACCTGCTTCGAGTCGGACCCGCAGATTCCGCACAGATCGGTGTCGAGCACCAGCCAGTCGTCGGCCAGCGGTGTGGGGTCGAGCAGATCAACCAGCGCAACGGGCGAGGTGGCGAGGTGCTTCAGCAGACGCGGCGCGTCGTCGGGGAGCTCGTCGGGCCACGGTTCGGGGGTGGCCAGGAACTGCAGTGCCTTCATTGTTCTGCAACCGCCTTCAGGTAGACGTCGATCTGGCTGGTCTTGAACTCGGCGATCGCCAGCAGGTCCGGCACGTAGTGCTCGAAGTGGTCCGACTCGATGGCGGCGATGATTCCCTCGGCGACCGTCGACGGCGGCTCGAGCGCCCCGTCGTAATCGGCCGGGGCGTTGCCGGGCTGGTCCCAGATCTCGGTGTCGATCGGCCCGGGATGCACCAGCCGCACCGTGACGCCGGTCGACCACAGATCGATGGCCAATGCTTCGGTCCATCCGGCCAGGGCGAACTTCGAGGCGCAGTAGGCCGCCTCGCCCTTGATGCCCAGCCGTCCGCCCATCGAGCAGACGTTGACCACGACACCGCGGCCCCGATCGATCCAGCGCGGCAACATCGCCAGGGTCATCCGAACCGTCGAGGTGAAGTTCACTCGCATGGTCTCGTCGAGCTGTTCGTTGGTGAGCTCGGTCACCGGCACCCGCCGGGGGATCGCCGCGTTGTTGACCAAGATGTCGAGTCCGCCGAGGTGGTCGTCGGCGGCGATCACGGTACCGACTGCGGCGTCGAGGTCACCGAGATCGGCGACCCACACGTCGCAGGACGCGGCTCCGGCGGCCAGGGTCGCCTGGCGAACCTCGGCCAGCCGATCGCCGCGGCGGGCGACGATGCCGACCCGAGCTCCGCGGACGCCGAATGCCACCGCTGTCGCCGCGCCGATGCCTGAGGAGGCCCCGGTGATGAGCACCGAGGTGGCCGCATCGACGACAAGAGGCGCGCTCATCGGCCCATCTTGGCTCAGGAACTGACGTCGGTGTCAGGTTGCGTCGGGTTGAGCAGGTTCAGTGTGGGGTACGGATCGCCTAAGCTCGGGGCGTTCAGCCTCTCGGCGACGCGGGATCAACCCATTGCGGTTGTTTCAGCTGATGGGCAACATGAACACGAGCAGGGAGTTGTACTTGATGAAATCACACACCGGTGTCCGCCCAAACCGATCCGTCGGACTTTTCTTCGCAGCCGCGTTCGTCGCGCTGCTGGGCACGTTCGTCGTTCCCGCCTCGGCCGGAACGAGCACAAGCGCCATCACGGTGACCCAGGTGCCGGCGGCCGATCAGTCGGCCCCGTGCCAGCCCGGTCTGCTGGCGCTCAGCAACGTGGTCGGCTCCAACGCCTCGACCTTCACCCTCGTGGTGACCGCATCGGCTCCTTTGTGTGATCCGGTTCAGGTCAATGCTGTCGTCTACGCCATGCCGGGTAACGGTGTGGCGTGGCCCCAGACCCTGGTTGAGGTGAAGCCCTTCACCATCAGCCAGGCCGGTGTCACCACCATCACCTTCGCCAAGGGCTGCGACCCGGTGCAGTTCGATGTGCTGACCGGTGCGACGCCGCAGACCATCTCGCCCACCGGCACCTGGCACGGCCCGCTGTTGTTCCCGCTCGACACCGGCACCGCCCAGCAGTTCTGGGGCACCGACGCCGAGGGTTGCAACCCGACCACCACCACGTCGACCTCCACGACCACGTTGCCGACCAACGGTTCGACGAGCACCAGCACCTCCACGAGCACCACGACGACTGTGCCGGGTGCTTCGGTTCTGGGTGAGACCACCGTCGTGACCACCACCACCACCGCCGCCGCACCCGCTGGCGTGCTGGCCGAGACGGCCACCAGGGAGCCGAACGCTCTGGCCTTCACCGGTGCCAACTCCGGCACCACGGTGTTGCTGGGTGGAGTTCTGCTCCTCGCCGGCCTCGTCATGGTGATGGTCGCTCGCCGCCGCCTGAACTAGGCGCACGCCGGGGGTCGTGTGAACCCTGGGTTCACAGCGACGCTTCTCCGAGCGGATCGTGACCGGATCGGTCGCCATCCACCCTCAGATCGGCGAGAACCGGCACAGAGACTCCAGAGATCCAGTCGTTCGGCTCAGCCGGGCGGCTGGATCTTGCTCTTGAGCACCTTGCCCATGGCGTTGCGGGGAAGCTCGTCGACGAACCAGATGGTCCGGGGGCGCTTGTAGTCG
>JBBQLA010000240.1:0-4972 GCA_038327485.1 Acidimicrobiales bacterium | reverse complement strand
GAGGAGTCCACAAGGTCGTCGACCACCTCCACATCGGCTAGAGCCACAGCATCGGAGGACGAACAAACTTGCCAGAGCCAATCGCCCCGGTCCTCCATCAGCGCGGCACCCGTGAGAAGGTTGGACAGACCGCGATGGCAGACGTCGCGTCCCTCACTGCCGTCGCAGCCATCGAGCACCTCGGTTCGACCCCACTCGGTTTGAGTTCTGCCGAAGCAGGGACACGGCAACGAGAGTTCGGGTCCAACGTGCTGGCCTCACATCAGGTCACCGCGATCGATGTGCTGGGACGCCAACTCCGCAACCCGTTGCTCGTCCTCCTCCTCGGAGCGGCCGCCGTGTCAGGCGTGACCGGCGACGTGACCGATGCCGTGATCATCGCCACGATCGTGGCGCTCAGCGTCGGGCTCGGGTTCTTCAACGAATACCGCTCCGAACGTGCGGCGACTGCGCTGCGCTCCAACATCCACCACACGGTGATCGTCTGGCGCGACCAGAAGGAACAACGGCTCGCCGACGCTGATCTCGTCCCGGGGGACATGGTCGAACTCCTGGTGGGAACCATCGTCCCCGCCGATCTGCGGGTCATCGAGTCGACCGGCTTGCAGTGCGACGAGGCCGTCCTCACCGGCGAGTCGCTTCCTGCGGAGAAGACCTCTGACCCGTGCGCTCCGGGCGACTCGAGCGGTGACCTCTCGTCGTGCGCCTTCATGGGAACCATCGTCCACCAGGGAACCGCCAAGGGACTGGTCGTCGCGACCGGGTCATCCACGGCGTTCGGTCGGATCGCAGTCGGGCTCAGTGAACGATCCCCCGAGACAGCGTTCCAGGCGGGGTTGAAGAGCTTCTCGAAGCTGCTGGTCGTCGTTGCCGCCGTGCTCAGCATTTCGATCTTCGTGATCAACGTGGCGTTCTCGAGACCCTTGATCGATGCCCTGTTGTTCTCGCTGGCGATCGCCATCGGGATCAGCCCACAGTTGCTCCCGGCGATCGTGAGCGTCAGTCTGTCGGCGGGTTCCCGACAGCTCGCCCGTCGCCGAGTTCTGGTCAAGCGGCTGGTCACCATCGAGGATCTCGGCAACCTCGAGCTGCTGTTCACCGACAAGACCGGAACCCTCACCGAGGGTGCCATCACTTTCGACCGCGCGCTCGACGCCGACGGTGCCGATGCACCCGCCGTCCTCGTGTTGGGGTTGGTCTGCAACGAGTCGACCATGAGTGCGGAAGGTCCAGTGGGGGGCAATGCGCTCGACCAGGCACTCCTCGTTGCCGACAAGGCAAGCCCGGTCGAGGAACACGGGGCCGGTGCCGGCGCGTACCGTCGAACCGGCTCGATCCCCTTCGACCACGATCGGCAACTGGCATCGGTCGCGGTCGTCGGACCCGACGGTGACCACCTGCTTGTCACTAAGGGCGCACCCGAAGCCGTCTTGGCGTTGTGCACCGCGCCGCCGCCCGCGGCGACCACCGAACTCGACACCCTGTTCGGGCAGGGTTCCCGGGTGGTCGCGGTTGCCACCAAACCGCGGTCCGACGACGCGGCCCCGACCATGGCCGAGGAGACCGCGCTGACGTTCGCCGGCTTCCTGACCTTCGTCGATCGACCCAAGGCGGACGCCGGCGCATCGATCGCCCGTCTCCGCTCCCTCGGGGTCGACGTCAAGATCATCACTGGCGACAACGGCACCGTCGCCGCCACCGTGTGCCGCGAGATCGGGATGGATCTCCACGAGACCCTGACCGGCACCGAACTCGAGGCCCTCACCGATGACCAACTCGAAGCGGCCATACCCGCGACCACTGTTTTCGCTCGCGTCAGTCCGGATCAGAAGTCGCGCATCATCAAGGTCGCCCGCCGCAGCGGCGCGGATGTCGGGTTTCTCGGCGACGGCGTCAACGACGCCGTCGCGCTCCACGCAGCGGACGTCGGCATCTCCGTCGAGTCGGCGACCGACGTCGCCAAGGACGCGGCCGACATCGTCCTGCTGGACAACGACTTGGGCGTCCTGGCCGACGGCGTCATGGAAGGTCGGCGGATCTTCGCCAACACTCTCAAGTACGTCCTCATGGCCACCTCGTCGAACTTCGGCAACATGTTCAGCGCTGCTGGTGCGTCGATCTTCCTGACGTTCCTGCCCATGCTCCCGTCGCAGATCCTGTTGAACAACCTGCTCTACGACGTCGGCCAGCTCGCCATCCCCACCGACCAGGTGGACGACGAGGTGCTCGCTCGGCCCGCCGCTTGGGACATCGCGTTCGTACGACGATTCATGATGGTCTTCGGGCCAGTGAGTTCACTCTTCGACTTCGCGACATTCATCGTCCTCATCGAACTCCTGCACGCGAGCCACCAGGAATTCCGCACCGGATGGTTCGTCGAATCGCTCGCCACGCAGACGCTGGTCATCTTTCTGATCCGAACTCGAAGGATCCCGTTCTTCCGGAGCCGACCCAGCCTGCCCATGCTCATCACCCCGATCGTGTGCGCCACCATCGGGGCGGTCCTGCCGTTGACTCCGCTCGCCAAGTTGTTGGGCTTCACGGCACTGCCGGCGCGGTTCTTCCTGATCCTCGTCGGGATGATCGGCGCCTATCTCGTGCTCATCGAGTTCGCCAAGAGCTGGTTCTACAGCGCTGAGCGCCACCCCCACCGGACTCGACCGACCCATGAGGAGCGACACCACCGCCGGGTCGTTCGCCGGGTCGCGCAGCTCGCCGGTCGTCAGCAGGTTCAGTCGGTGCCATCTCGCCCTCGTCGCGATCAGCGTCGACGAAGCCACCGCACCCGACCATCTCAAGAACCACCCAACAGAAAGCAGACAACATGACACCGTCGAAATCGAACAAGGGAGCGGGCGCGACCGTCGCCGCAGCACTCGCGGCTGCAGTGTTCTGGACCCGCCGCCATCACCGGGTCAGCCCGCTCACCATCGATACCGTTGGCATGGCGCTGCCGAAGGAGCCACGCCTGGAGCCCGATCCGATAGTTCTGGATCCGGCATCAGACGACGTCGCTCACGCTCCTGGCCACCGCCACCTGGGGCCGCCACCGAAGGTCCGGCCGGCGGTCCGCAGGGCAAGTTGGCCGCGACGCGCCGACAAGAACGGCCATCCGCCTCGGCAGTTCTAGAGGCGGCGATGCCCGACCAGAGTTCGCGGACTGTTGGGGTGGCGCTGGCGGCCAATCTCGGCGTCGCGGTCGCCAAACTCCTCGGCGCGGTGGTCACCGGGTCGACCGTCATGTCCGCCGAGGCGTCTCACGCGTTTGCCGATACCGGTAACCAAGTGCTCCTGCTGATCGCACAGCGCCGAAGCCATCGGGCACCCGATCGTCGACACCCACTCGGCTCTGGCCGCGAGGCGTACTTCTGGGCGCTGATCGCGTCGGTGGTCGTTTTCATCGCCGGTGCGGCCTTCTCCCTCCGTGAAGGAGTCCTGGAGCTGCTGCACCCGATCAGGGACGCATCGTTCCTCGCGGTGTACCTGATCCTGGGGGTCTCGACTCTGCTCGATGCCCTCTCGCTGCACCAGGCCGTGAAGCAGCTGCGATCGGAGGCTCGGCTCTTTCGTCGCGACTTCCTCGACCAGGTCACGCTCACGTCGGACCCCACCGTTCGCGCCGTCTTCGCAGAAGACTCGGCCGCAATCGCCGGCGACATCATCGGCTTCGCCGGCGTCGGACTGCATCAAGCGACCGGCTCCTCGGTCCCCGAAGGAGTCGCCGCGGTCATCATCGGTGTGTTGTTGGTGGGCGTCGGCTGGCAACTCGCCCGCCGTAACCGCGACTTCCTGCTGGGCGAGCAGGCCCCACCGTCGGTGGTCGAATCAGTTCGGACGTTCCTACTTGCCTTCCCCGGTGTTGTCTCGATCCAGGAACTCCTCGTGACGTTCATCGGGCCTCGCCAACTCTGGGTCGTCGCCCGAGTCGACATCGAGGACACACTCACGGGCTCACAGGTCGAGCGGCTCGCTCGCACGATCGAGACCGGGCTCCAGCAGGAGTCGAAGTTCATTCGGCGAGTCGACGTCGTTCCGGTCGGCGCCACGATGACGGTCCTGCAGTGGGACGAGTAGCGCATTCGGCGAGCCGCTTCTCGATACGGCGACGTTGGGCATTGTTGCCGAGGAGCGCCAGGGCGGTCCGGTACGCGTCCGCCGCTTCGTTGAATCTGCCGAGCCGGTGAAGCAGCTCGCCGCGCGTCGCCTCGAACGGGAAGTGGCCGGTCAACGGATCGATGTGTTCGAGCGCGTCGAGGCCGGCCTGGGGACCTTGCATCTCTGCCAACGCCACGGCCCGATTGAGTCGCACCACCGGAGTGTCGTGAACGGACAGGAGCACGTCGTACCAACTGACCACTGCCTCCCAGTTGGTGTCCTCCCAGGTGCTGGCGAGAGCGTGGCAGGCGGCGATCGCCGCCTGGGTTGCATAGAGGTCTGGCCGCGTGGGGGTTCGGCGCAAGGCAATCCCGAGCAGGGTCATGCCCTCACCGATCGCTGTCCGGTCCCACGTGGCACGGTCTTGGTCGGCGAGGAGGACGACCTCGCCGGCGGCGTCGAGGCGAGCGCCGTGCCGCGAGCTTTGCAACAGCAAGAGGGCGAGGAGCCCGGTCGTGCTCGCCTCGCCCGGGAGGAGCTGATGGAGCAGTCGGCCCAGACGAATTGCTTCGCCGGTGAGCTGACTTCGGATCAGGTCATCGCCGCCGCTGGCGTTGTAGCCCTCGTTGAAGAGCAGATAGATCGTTGCGAGCACACCGCTCAGGCGGTGCGGAAGTTCGTCGGGCTCGGGAGTTCGATAGGGGATGTGTGCGACTGCGATCTTGCGGCGTGCCCGGGTGAGCCGCTTGGCCATCGTCGACTCGGGGACGAGCAAGGCGCGGGCGACCTCGGCAGTGGTGAGACCGCACAAGGTGCGGAGTGCGAGAGCTGTCTGTGTTTCCAAGTCGAGCGTCGGGTGGCAGCAGGTGAAGAGCAG
>JBBQLA010000239.1:0-4985 GCA_038327485.1 Acidimicrobiales bacterium | reverse complement strand
TTGACGGGGTTGGGGATGCGCTTGCGCTGGTCGCGCAGCGGGCGGACGGGGCGACCCCTTTTGTGGTGGGGCTAAGGAGGCAGCGTGTTGGGGAGGATCGTAGGATCGGGCAGCATCGTGCCGGATCGCACCGGTGGGCGTTCGATCGTCGTCATGGCCCCATGTTACACTTCTGCATCGCCCGATCAATATCTGTGACACCATCGGCAACCAATCGGTCAGTAGCGGCCGACTCGCTCACCACACGGTCCGTGCTGCTGTCGACGCTGCTGGGCACCACTCCTCCGCGCATGCGGGTGGCGCAACTGGTGACCGTGGGCGATCTGTTCGGAATCGCCGAGTCGGCCGTTCGCACTTCGTTGACCCGCATGGTGGCTCGGGGCGAGCTGACCACCGACGGCGTCGGGCGCTACGAGCTGGCGGGCGCGTTGGTCCTGCGCCAACGGCGCCAAGGGGAGAGTCGCGCCGCCTCCCGGGTCGAGTGGTCGGGCAGGTGGCGGGTTGCCGTTGTCACCGCCGAGGCGCGCCCTGCCCCCGAGCGCAATGAGCTACGACGAGCCATGGCGTCGCTGCGGATGGCGTCGCAGCGTGAGGGCGTGTGGCTTCGACCGGACAACTTGGCCGCCGATCGATTGGCGCCGGCTCGGGCCGTCGCCGACGAGCAGTGCTACTGGTACGCGGCTCATCCCGACAGCGACGACGTCGAACTCGCCCGAGCTCTGTGGGATCTCGACGGTTGGGCGGCTCGGGCCACGCAGATTCGACGGGACATGGCCGGCCTGATCGATCGGCTGGAGGATGGTGACGAGTCGGCCCTGCGACCGGGTTTCATCGTGTCGGCCGCAGCGCTCCGCCACTTCCAAGCCGACCCATTGCTCCCCGAGGAACTGCTGGGTCGGCAGTGGCCGGGTGGACGATTCCGCGCCGACTACGACCGCTACGACCGCGCCTACCGCGCGACCCTCGCGCCTAGGTTGGCCTCATGAGCGATCGCCTCTACTTCCGTCAGCTCCTGTCCGGCCGCGATTACGCCACCGCCGATCCCGTCGCCCAGCAGATGGTCAACTTCACGTACCTCATTGGCGACCGGGAGACCGGTGAGTGCCTTGTTGTCGACCCGGCGTACGACCCCGCAGCCCTGGTCACCATGGCGGCGGCCGACGACATGGTGGTGACCGGCGCACTGGTCACGCACTATCACGCCGACCACTGCGGCGGAACGATGATGGGGATCTCGATCAACGGCATCGTCGAACTCCTCGAGCACTCCGCCGTGCCGATCCACGTGCAACGTGACGAAGCCGAGTGGATCACCAAGACGACCGGCGTGCGGGCCCCCGATCTCGTCGAGCACCAGGGGGGCGACGTGGTGATGGTCGGTGAGATCCCGATCGAGCTGCTGCACACGCCGGGCCACACACCGGGGTCGCAGTGCTTCTTCGTCGACAACCGACTGGTGGCCGGCGACACCCTGTTTCTCGAAGGATGCGGGCGAACCGACCTTCCCGGTGGCGATCCCGAGGCGTTGTACCACTCCCTGCACGAAACGCTGAGCAAGGTGCCGGGCGATGCGGTGCTGTTTCCCGGCCATCAGTACTCCGCCGCGCCCAGCGCCTCCATGGAGGACACCCGCGCCATGAACTTCGTCTTCCGTCCCAACACGCCGGAGCAGTGGATGACGATGTTCGGCCACTGAGCCCTCACCTCAGCATCCACCGAGGGGACTGGCGGTCGTGGCACCGTTGGGGATGAGCGAGTCGCCAGCACCTGCGCCGTTCAACTGGGACGAGCGGCGCGTCCCCAGGTGGTTCCTCCGGTCTGTCATCTACGTGATGTTGGTGGTGACCGCATTCAGCGCTGCACGCAGCGTCGTCACAGCGCTCAACGACCTGCTCGTGATGTTGGTGGTGTCATTGTTCCTGAGCTTTGCCATCGAGCCGGCCGTCGACTGGTTGGCCAATCGGGGCTGGCGGCGGGGCCCGGCGACGGGGTTGGTGTTCCTGATCACCGCCGTCATCGCCGGCGTGTTCATCTGGTTGATGGTGTCGCTCGTCGTCGAGCAGGTTCGTTCGTTGGTCGACGACGCGCCCAATCAGATTCGCTCTGCCGCAAAGTGGATCAACCACCGCTTGGGCACCCACATCACCACCGACAACGTGGTGGCCCAACTGCGGAAGTACCAGAGCCAGCTCGCCTCGACCGCGACCGATGTGGGTGGCCGAGTTCTGTCGGTCACGAGCTCTGCGCTCGGTGTCGTGTTCAGGCTGCTGACCGTCGCGCTGTTCACCTTCTACATGGTCGCTGACGGGCCGAAGATCCGGGCCAACCTCGGGTCGATGCTCCCGCCGAGCCGCCAGCGAGTGTTCCTGGGTCTGTGGGAGCTGGCCATCTCCAAGACCGGTGGGTATCTCTACTCGCGGCTGCTGATCGCCACGGTCACGTTCACGACCTGCAGCATCGGCTTCTCGATCATCGGTGTGCCCTCGCCGGTCGCTCTGGCACTGTGGACGGGGGTCATCGGCCAATTCGTTCCGGTGATCGGCACCTACATCGGTGGTGCGCTGCCGGTGTTGATCGCTCTGGTCACCAGCCCGCCGAAGGCGCTGGCCGTGATCGTCCTCCTGATCGTGTACCAGCAGCTCGAGATCTACCTACTGGCGCCGAAGGTGACCGCGAGGACCATGGCGATCCACCCGGCGGTGGCGTTCGGCTCCGCGCTCGCTGGCGTCGAGTTGCTCGGTCCGGTCGGGGCACTGCTGGCGTTGCCGGCCGCAGCGATCGTGCAGGCGTTCGTATCGAGCTACATCCACCGCTACGAGGTGATCCCGGGGATGGCGCTCGAACCCGAGCCGGCGGCCGAGGTTGCGATCATCGAGGTGGTCGAGACCGAATCCGAGCCGGTCCAGCCCGACTAGGAATTCAGCCCGACTAGGAATCCAACAGGGCGTCGCGTCCGAGGTCGATGGCCTTGTCGCCGTGCTCGCGAGGCCACGCGACCTGCTCCTCGGCCCAGTAGACGCACAGGCCACCGAGGTGCTGGCTCTCGTCGGTCGGGCCGTCGGTGAGGGGAAGGCACAGCGCTGAGGTCATGCCGAAGTCGCGCACTCGACGTCCGCCACCCGGTCGGGTGGGCAGCGAGCCACCGTTGCGCACGAACAGTGACTCGGTCGGATGCACGTTGCCGAGGCTCCACGGGAACCACTCGGGACGAACGGGCGACGAGACGACGACGTCAGGGGGCGGCTGGTGGCCGAGGGCGGTCCAGTAGCCGACGAGGGAGTACACGCTGTGCTCGCGACGGAACAGCTCCACGCGCTGCACTCCCAGGAGCACTCCGATTCGGGCCAGCGACTCGGCCAGGCGATCAGCGCCGCCAGTGGTCGTGGTGCCGAGCACCTCGTGACCGTCGCTGGTCAACCCGGCGTCGCGCCTTGCCTCGGTCGTCGTGCCACCAAATGTCGAGTCAGCCATCTCATCCCGCCTGTGTGTGCGTCGATCACGTCGTAGTTGACTGATCGTCAACCGGTGGCGACAACTGGAGGATTCAGGGCAACTCGATGCTCAGTCCGCTGCTGGGGCCGGCGGGCGGTAGCAGGCGGCGAGCAGTCCGACCGATGAGGCAATGCCGACTCCGGCAGCGATGGCCAGGGCGGCCCACCCGGTCATGAAGCTGCGGTCGGTGAGGCCGAAGGCGCGATCGAGCGACCATTCACCTGGGCCGATGCCCGCGATCCCCACCGCCACCACGCCGAGTATCAGGTTGTACTCGAAGCCGGACTTCACGATGAAGAAGCCGTTCTTGAAATGCACGGTGTACGCGGCGACGACCATGAGGGCGACGATGCCGGCGGCGGCGAGGGGAGTGAGGAAGCCGGCGGCGAAGAGCAGGCCGGCACCCATCTCGGTGCTGGCGGCCATGATCGCCTGGACCTTGCCGGGCCGCATGCCCATCGAGTCGAACCAGCGAGCTGTGCCGGGGATCTTTCCGCCGCCGAAGAACTTGTTGTAGCCGTGCGCAGCCATGGTCACGCCGAGGGTCACCCGGATGAGCAGCAGCGCGAAGTCGAAGGCCGTGAGCGAAGTCGTCATGGTTCGGACCCTATTCGCTTCTGCTCGCCGCGCCGGTCGGACTCATGGCGTCATCACGGCGGCGATGCGTTCGTAGCGAGCGTCTTCGTCTCCACAGATTCGCCCGACCCAGCGCATCACCTCGGCGGTATCGATGGAGGTTCCGGCCTCGAGCATGCTGTCGATGTCGACCCAGTCCTTGGCGCGATCGAAGACGACCTTGCAGACGGTCAGGTGCTCGGCACTGAGGATTCGAATCGTGGTGTGGGCAAACGGAACGGTCTGCGCGGCGGCATCGGCAGCGTCGTGGAACTGGTCGTACGAAAAGAACAGGTCGATCGGCGTGGTGTCCCACATCACCCGAGCCTGTCCGTCAAGGTCGATCGACCCGATCGCGTCAGCGGTGTCCACACCGAGCACTGCCAATGGAGCGAGCACCGCAGCGGCCTGCGAGACACCCACGAATACGTTGCAGTCGATGTCTCGGGTTGCTCTCGGCTCGGCGTGATACGCCAGCGCCAACGCACCCCCGAACGCGTGCGGGATCGCGCAAAGGGCGCGGTTGATCGCTATCACCCGCTCGGGCAGCGTTGGCATCTTCACTTCGACACCGAGCGATGGCCGGAGTCGATGCGGGGGAAAGACAGCGGTCGGACCGGTCGACGAGCGGGAATGGCGTCGGTGAGGAGCAGCAAGTCGACCAGCGCGGCCGCGTGCTCAGCAGGCCCGAGCAGGAGTGCTGAGTTGGTGGGGCGAGGCGCCAACCGGAGTTCGATTCGCTCGTTGGCGCCGCCGACGAGGCGGCGCAACATGGTGACCGACGGGTCACGCCTGCCTTGCTCGTAGGCGGAGATCACCGGCTGGGTCATGCCGAGACGTAGTGCCAACTGGACCTGGGTGAGGCCGTGTCGGCGTCG
>JBBQLA010000238.1:0-5027 GCA_038327485.1 Acidimicrobiales bacterium | reverse complement strand
GACCTTCCCCGCAGCCAGGAGCCGCATGGCCGGAGCACCGAGACCGGCTGGGATGGTGATCTTGCGCTTCATCCCCAAACCAGCGAGGACCGGCGGGTGGAGCTTCCAGCTGACTTTGGCGTGGGGACCCCCGACGTGTTGCGCGGTGGCACTCGCTTCAGGGGACAGGAGCATCCTCGCCACCTCGTACTCGTCCTTGTAGGCCATCAACTGATGGAGGCTGCGAGCGACCTGCTCGGTCAGCGCGCAGGAGTCGGGCGCCACCCGACGTTCAACCGCGGACACCGCCTCGATCCTGTCGATGAACCGCCGCGCAGTGGCACGGCCCTGGTAGCCGATCAGATCGGCCGCGAGCATCGTGACCAGAGCGCCCAACTCGCCGGCGAGGCGGAGCCGATCGACGTCGGAGCGCAGGCGGTGGGGGAGTGGCGGGACCGACATGGTCAGCGCACCGCCGGCCATTCCCTGCTCGTCTCCCTCTGCGACATCTGTGGTGAGCGTGCGGGGATCGGCGACCGACCAGCGGCCCCATGCGAACGCCGCGAGGTTGGCGTCGACCGCGACGCCGTTCAGCCCGATGGCCGTCTCGAGCGCATCCGGAGTGATCGGGAGGACGCCGCTCTGAACGGCGACACCCAACATGAACAGGTTGGCGCCGGAGGCGCTGCCGAGCAGGCGTCGACAGGACTCGACGGCATCGACCAGCACCGGGTCGGCGCGCAGCGTTCCGGCCAGCTGGGATCGCAGCACTTCGATGGGCGGATAGGTCGTCTCGGGGTGTCCGACCATTGATCCAGTGGGGGTCTGCGAGGTGGAGCCGACGAGCACGGTGCGGTGATGGTCCGCGACCGCCAACATCTTCTCGGTCGTTGCGGTGAGCAGATCGAACGCGACGATCACGTCGCACCCACCCGCACCGATCGAGTTGGTCGGGGCGGCGTCACCGCGTGTGAGTCGGAGGTCGCTCACCACCGGTCCGGCCTTCTGTGACAGTCCCGTCTGGTCGAGACCCTGCACCTCCATTCCGTCGAGCATGGCGGCGGTGCCCAGGATCTGCGACGCGGTGACCACGCCCGTCCCGCCGATCCCGACGAGGCGCACTGCGCACGCCGCTACATCGGCCGTCACCGGGGTCGGGAGGACTCGGTCCGGCAGGGCTCGGCTGGAAAACGCGGGCCGCTCGCCGATCTCGATGGTCATGAAACTCGGACAATCACCGTTGAGACAGGAGCGATCGAGGTTGCACGAGTCCTGGTCGATGGTCGTCTTCATGCCGAGCGGTGTGTCGACGGACTGTACCGAGAGGCAGTTGCTGACGGTCCCGCAGTCACCGCACGCCTCGCAGATCCTGTGGTTGATGGCGACCCGGGTGGTGGGCGTCGGCAGCTTGCCGCGATGGCGGAGTTGGCGGGTGTGCGCAGCGCAGGCCTGATCGTTGATCAGCACGGTCACGCCCGGCACCGACGCCAGGAGTTCCTGCGCCTCGATCAGCCGGTCGCGGTGCCACACCTGGGTCGGACCGCGATCGCTGGCAGGCAGCGACACGTCGTCGTATCGAGATGGGTCGTCGGTGGTCACCAGCACGTGGGCCACCCCATGGGCCAACAGCGCGGCGATGACCGCCGGCACTGCGATGCCACTCTCGGCGTCCTGACCGCCGGTCATAGCGACGGTGCCGTTGTACAGCAACTTGTAGGTGATGTTGACTCCGGCGGCGACCGCCGCGTGGACGGCGAGTTGGCCGGAATGGAAGAACGTGCCGTCGCCGATGTTCTGCACGAAGTGGTCCCGATCGATGAACGGAGCCATGCCGATCCACTGAGCGCCTTCGCCGCCCATCGCGGTGATGCCGCTGACATCGCCGAGCCGCTCGTCGTCCATGAGCAGCACCATGGTGTGACATCCGATGCCGGCACCGACCAGGGAGCCGTCAGGCACCCGGGTGCTGAGGTTGTGCGGACATCCGGAACAGAAATACGGCGATCGGATCACCTGGACCGGGACTCGGATCCGCTCCCGAGGCTCGGCATCCGCCGGCGTGAGGCGGTCAGCCAGACGGGCCTCGAGTCGCTCCCGCAACCCTGCGACCATGGCGTCGGCATCGAGCATGCCGGTCTCGGCCATCAGGATGCGGCCATCGGGGTGCCGCTTGCCGAGCACTGCAGGTCGGTCGGCGACGCTGTACAGAGCGTCCTTTGTCAGCAGTTCGAGGGTCGGGTTCTTCTCCTCGACCACGATGATCTCGGCCAGCCCTCGAGCGAACCGACGGATCACCTCACCGTCGAAGGTGACCGGCATCTGCATGTGCAACAGACGGATCCCGGCCGCCCCGATCTCGTCGTGGGTCTCCAGTCCCAACCGCCGCAGGGCGTCGCGCAGTTGGTGATACGTGTACCCCGACGAGATCAAGCCGATCCAGGCGTCGTCCGGCGAGACCGTCGGATGGTTCAACCGGTTGGCATCGGCGTAGCGGCGGACCAGCTCGGAGCGTACGAGCCGGAAGTCCCGCTCCAACTCCAGCGTCTGGGGTGCCAGCAGCATGGCGTTGGGGTGATGCACGTAGTCCCGGCCGTCCACACTTCCTGGCGGCACGAGGTCTGGTGTGATGGGAACCACCCGACCGCTCGACAGGTCCACCGTCGAAGTTCCGTCGGCCACTGCAGCGACGATTTTCATCGACGTCCAGGTGCCGGTCATCCTCGACAGCGCCACCGCGTGCACCCCCAGGTCGAGCACTTCCTGGACGTTGCCCGGATACAGAATCGGCATGTGCAGGTCGACCAGCGTGGCATCCGAGCTCGACGGGAGCGTGGAGCTCTTCGCCGCTGGATCGTCGCCGACGAGGGCGATGGCACCGCCGTGCCGTGAGGTGCCGGCGAACGCTGCGTGGCGGAGGGCGTCACTCGCCCGATCGAGCCCAGGAGCCTTCCCGTACCAGACTCCCAACACGCCGTCGAAGCGGAAGTCGGGTTGCTCCGAGGCGAGCTGGCTGCCCATGACCGCCGTGGCGCCGAGCTCTTCGTTGACGGCCGGGCGACACACGATCTCGAGTTCGGGCACCAGTGAAGCCGCGCGTGCGACCTCCTGGTCGAAGCCGCCGAGTGGCGAACCCTGATAGCCCGAAATGAACGCGGCGGTGTCGAGCCCGGCGTCGCGATCTGCCCGCAGCTGCTCGACTGGAATTCGAGCCAAGGCCTGGACCCCGCTCATGAAGGCCCTTCCGTCGCGTCGAAGGTAGCGGTCGGTCAGCGCATACGGCGCTGCGTGGGAGCGGGTCCCTGAGCTGATCACGCTACCGTCGCGCCTGGGGGCGCCGAGGTCAAGGAAGGTGAATGCGCGGGGCGAGTCGGCCGACCCGAGATCGACCGCGACGACCTCTCCTACGATCCGGAGCCGCTCATCGATTCTGTGATCAGCGAGCTGATGGCCGACGCCCCACAGCGCGATGACGTCGCGGTCGTGATCGCCATCTCTCACCGCTCGTGAGCCGAGCGACTACCCCCGGGCCGCAAGGGGTACCCATGGCCATCGAAGTTCGAAGCGTGTTTCCGACCAGTAACGAGACGCCGGCTGCTGTCAGGCGATTCGTTCGTGACGTGGTCGCGCAGGCAACGCTCGCTTGCCGAGTCGATGACTTGGAGTTGCTCGTCAGCGAGGTGGTGACCAATGCGGTTCTCCACGGGGGAGGAGCATCGGTCGAGGTCACGGTATCCGACCATGGTTCTGCGGTCCGGGTCGGCGTCGTCGACAGCAGCCCGCACCACCCCGTGGTCGGCAACCCCGACCCCGAGCTGCCCAATGGTCGCGGAATGCTGCTGGTCGACCGGATCGCCACCCGCTGGGGAACCGACGCGCTGCCCGGCGACACCAAGCGCGTGTGGTTCGAGTGCTGATCAGGTGAGGTGCTGGGTGAGCCCGGTGATCTCGAGCAGCCGATCGACTGCGGGTGTGGTGGCGGTGATGCGCAGTGCTACTCCGGCCTCCTCTGCGGAGTTCATCGCCACGACCATCGCCCGGAGCCCTGACGAATCCATGAAGTTGACCGCGCCCAGATCGACGTCGATGGCCGACGCGGTCGGGACGGCGTCGGTCAGAGAGGTCTGCAGCTGATCGGCCGTTGCGGCATCGATTTCACCAGTCACAACGGCAGTGACCGCACCCTCGTCACCGGTGGTGAGTTCGATCGAAAAAATCGGCTGCGGATGAGTGGACGACATGGGGGTGAATCTACCCCTCCAAGGCCGATTCGGGCACCGTGGGCCGGGGGCGAGGGTGAATTGCACCCTCAGGAGGGTGGCGACGTCATCGCGTTGCGCCGGGCTGGATGTGCAGCACCGAGTCGAGACCAGCGAGTTCGAGCAGCCGGCGCAGCCTGGAAGGCACATGCACGAGGGTGAGTCTCGTGCCGGCCGATTCACAGTCGTAGTGGGCCAGGATCAATCCATTGAGCCCAGCGGAGTCGGTGAACCCGATACCACCGAGGTCGACGACCACATCCCGGTCGACCGATCCTTCAGCTCGGTCGGCGCCAGGGGTGGTGTCGGATCGGTGGGCGATCCGGTCGCGAAGAACTCGGGCGGTTGCCACGTCGAGATCGCCGGAGACATCGATGACCCGACGGTCCTCATCGAGATACTCGTTGGTGATCATCAGCCGATCTCTCCATTCCTGCGAGTGGCTGCCTGTCATTGAATCAGCCCGGAGCCGAGGGTGGTTGGCGGTCGGAATCCTCTGGGAAACGACAGGAGGGCGGGCACGAAGCCCGCCCTCCTGTGGCATTGACTGGGCCGCGCTCATCAATCCTTGTGGAGACGATCCTTGACCGAATCGACAGCTTCCTCGAACTTGTCCTCGACCTTGTCGGCGAACTCCTTCAGCTTGCCGCTGGCCTTGTCGGCCTTGCCCTCCGCCTTGAGCTCGTGGTCGTCGGTGAGATCGGCAGCCGCTTCCTTGATCTTGCCCTTGGTCTCGTCGATGCTGGCCATGATGATTTCCTCTCGTTGGGTTCGGAGGAGTGCTACCCCTCC
>JBBQLA010000237.1:0-5030 GCA_038327485.1 Acidimicrobiales bacterium | reverse complement strand
AGGCGGCAACACCGGCCTGGTCGGCGCCTCCGTGGTCGGTGGGCGAAACCTCGATCCCGCCATCATCGTGTCGACCCGGCGCCTGCGTCGTTTCGACGAGGTCGACACCGTCGCCGGAGCCGTCACCGTCGGTGCCGGTGTCACGCTCGCGGAGTTGACCAGGCACGTCGCCGGAAGCGGATGGCGCTTCGTCGTTGACTTCGGCGCCCGGGACCGGGCGACCATCGGCGGGGCCATCGCCACCAACGCCGGGGGATCTCTCGCGGCGCGTTTCGGGTCGATGCGGGCGCAGATCATCGGCATCGAGGCGGTGCTCGGCGACGGCACCGTGCTCGATCATCTCCACGGTCTTCGTAAGGACAACACCGGCTATTGCCTGGCGCAGCTCCTGTGCGGCAGCGAAGGCACGCTCGGCATCGTGACCGCCGCCAGCTTGGCGCTCGTTGCGACGCCGGCCGAGTCGGTCACCGCAGTGATCGGCTTCGATTCGCTCGACGACGCCGTCATCGGAGCAGCTGCACTGCGCCGTCGTCTGGTGTCGGTCGAAGCGGTGGAGTTCGTCGACGAAGCGTGCGTGGGCGCGCTCTTCGATGCCGGGCTCGCAGTGCCGTGGAACGGCCAGCATCTCGTGATGGTCGAGGCCGGAGCAGACACCGATCCGACCGGCCCCTTGTCGGAGATGGTGGGGTCCCTCCTCGGTGTGGCGGGAGTGGCGGTGGCCACCGACGGCCGAGCTCGACGCGAGCTGTGGTCGATCCGGGATGCCGTTCCCGAGGTGATCCTTCGGCGCGGTCGCCCGCTCAAGCTCGATGTGGCGGTGCCGCCGGCGCGCCTGGTCACGTGTCTCGCTCGCTTGCCCGGTGTGGTGTCGGCGATCGATCCCGATGCCCAGCTCTTCCGCTTCGGTCATGCTGGTGACGGCAACATCCACGTCAACGTCGTGGACGTGTCGGACGAGGACGCAATGACCGCTGCTGTGCTCGACCTGGTTGTGTCACTCGGCGGGACAATTTCCGCCGAGCACGGTCTCGGCGTCGACAAGACCCACTTGCTGTCAATGGTGCGAGGACCCGACGAGCTCGCCGCGTTCGGCCGGGTGAAGCGTGCGCTCGATCCCGATGGCATCCTCAACCCCGGGGTGATCGTTCAGGCGTCGGACCACTGACCACGCGCCTCCAACACCCCGCGCAACACCGCCGGGCGGTCGGTCATCAGCCCATCCACACCGAGATCGAGCAGACGACCCATCTCGACTGGGTCGTCGATGGTCCAGACGTGCACCTGCAGTCCGAGACGATGCGATCCCTTCACGAACCCGCGGGTCACGATCGGAACCTTGCCGTGCCACACCGGCACCTGTGCGGCAGCACCGTCGAACCGCCCCGACGCCAGGCGCCGAGTGGCGGCGATCAGGCGGCCGGTGCTCTTCGGGCCGAGACTCGTGCACAGGTCGGGTCCGAGCAGTTCGCGCATGCGGGCGATGCGGGTGTCGCTGAACGCTCCGATGCACACCCGGTCGAGGGCTCCGCAGTCGGTGATCAACTTGGCCAACGGATCGACGACCCGGTCGTCCTTGGGGTCGATGTTGATGCGGAGGTCCGGCCACGTTCGGAGCAGGTCCTCGAGCAGCACGATCGGTTCGCGGCCATCGACGCGAGCGGCCTGGACCTCAGGCCAGGTGAGCTCGGCGATCAGCCCCTGACGGTCGCACACCCGGTCGAGGCGATCGTCGTGGAAGGCGACGATCGTGCCGTCGGCGCAGGCGTGCGCGTCGGTCTCGACGTATCGATATCCCAATGCCACCGCCCCTGCGAAGGCCGGCATGGTGTTCTCCGGCCAATCGCCCGCACCTCCACGATGGGCGAAAGCCAGCAGCCCCTGATGGTCGAGAAAGGCGAAGCGGGGCGTCACGGGCGGAGGAGGGTCGGTCGCGGTCCGTCGCGCTCAGATGGCCCGGCCGGCCGCGTCCCAGTACTCGTCCTTGAGGAGACGTTTGTACAGCTTGCCGGTGGGATGGCGAGGAAGTTCGGAGCGGAAGTCGATGGTGCGTGGGCACTTCTGACGAGCCAGGTGTTCCTGACAGTAGGCCAGCAGTTCCGCCTCGAGCTCGGGGGTGCCGACGACCCCCGCGGCCGGTTGGACAACCGCCTTGACCTCTTCGCCCAGGTCGTCGTCGGGCACGCCGAACACCGCGACGTCGGCCACCAACGGGTGCATGGTCAGCAGGTTCTCGGCTTCCTGCGGATACACGTTCACGCCGCCGCGGATGATCATGTACGCCTTGCGGTCGGTGAGATAGAGGAAGCCGTCCTCGTCGAGGTAGCCCACGTCACCCAGGGTCGACCAGCCCTGCTCGTGGTAGGAGGCAGCGGTCTTCTCGGGATCGTTGTGATACGAGAACTGACCTGCCGATTCGAAGTACACCGTGCCCGACTCACCAACCGGGACCTCGGCTCCGTCGTCATCGACGATGTGGAGCGGGCCGAGCAGCGAGGTGCCGACCGTGCCGGGGTGCGCCAGCCACTGCTCACTATTGCAGTACACGAACCCGTTGCCTTCGGTGGCCGCGTAGTACTCGTGGATCACCGGCCCCCACCAGTCGATCATCTGACGCTTCACCTCGACCGGGCAGGGCGCAGCGGCGTGCACCACGCATTGCAATGACGACACGTCGTACGACTCGCGCTCGACGCGGTCCGCCTTGAGTAGCCGGACGAACATCGTCGGGACCATCTGCATGAAGGTGACGTGGTACTGCTCGATGAGCGCCAACGCGGTCAGTGGCTCGAACCGTTCCATCACGATCACGGTGCCGCCGGCCTTCTGCACTGCCATGCAGAAGCGCAACGGTGCCGCGTGGTAGAGCGGAGCAGGGGAGAGGTACACAGTGTCGGCGTTGGCGCCGAACAGTCCCGTGACCAGCATGAGCAGCGTGTTGGGGGTGCCGAGCGGGGCGTCGGGTAGGGGAACCTTCACACCCTTGGGGCGACCGGTGGTTCCAGAGCTGTAGAGCATGTCGACGCCTTCGACGCGCACGTCGAGGGGGGTGGGATCCGCCGCCGCAAGCGCTGCTTCGAACGACTCGTAGCCGGCGACCGGGCCACCCAACGCGAGCCGCAGTTCGACTGCCGGAATCGAGTCGGCGATCTCGGCGCCGATCTTGGCGGTGTGCGCGGACACGATCATCGCCCGGGCGCCACAGTCGTTGACGATGTAGCCGGCCTCCTCGGCGGTGAGTCGCGAGGACAAGGCCGTGTAGTAGAGGCCGGCATAGTGGGCGCCCCAGGCGATGGGCAGGAACTGGGGGTGGTTCTCGAGGCAGAAGGCCACGTGGTCCCCGGGCCGCAGTCCCGCCTCGTAGAACACCCGAGCCAACCGATTGGCCGTGTCGTCGAGCTGGGCGAAGGTCACGACCTCGCCGGACCCGGCCATGATCAGCGCAGCTTTGTCGGGCGTGACCGCCGCAACTGCGCCGGGAAAACTGTCACCGAGTTCCATGTGTACCTCATCGGTCTACGTTGGGCGGGTGGATCCTACGACTCGTTTCGTCGCGTGCGTCGCCCGCGGTGCCGCGCCGATCGACGAGCTGGCGCTGTGCATCTCGGCCCATGCCGACCCGCGGGTGGACGTGGATCGCGAGATGGGCCGCCTCGACGCGCTGGCACGTTGGTGTCGGGACTCCGACAAGGTCGGAAGCATGTACGACATGGCCGACTTCCTGTCGTGCCAGGCCGGCATCAAGGGAGACACGGAGACGTACTACGACCCCGAGAACTCGCGGATCGATCGCGTGCTCACCCGCTTCCGAGGCAATCCGATCACACTGTCGGTGATCTGGATGGCGATCGGTCGGCGGGTCGGCGTGGACGTGGTCGGTATCGGCATGCCCGGCCACTTCCTCATCCGAGATCGGTGGGACGAGGACTCGTTCTACGACACCTACTACGGCGTGCCGCTCGAGCGGATGGGCGTGCAGCGGCTGTTCGAGGACCGCAACGGCAAGGCGCAGCCATTCGTGGCCGAGTACATCGACCCGGTGACCGACCTGGACACCGCCAGGCGAATGCTGTCCAACCTCACGTCGATCTACGTGCACCAGGCCGACAGCAAGTCGCTGGCCTGGGTGCTGAAGCTGCGCACGTTGATGCCGGGAGTCGATCCGTCGACGCACCGCCAACTGGCCGGCGTGCTCGGTCATCTCGGTCGCTTCTGGGAGGCGGCCGACGTGCACGAACAGCTCGTCGAGCTGCAGCCGGCACGAGCCGAGCACCACCGCAACGCCGCCCGCCGTCTTCGAGCCCACGGCAACTGACTCTCGCCGGATCCGCTCCGACCGGCCACTTGGTGGGCCAAACTTGACCGGGTGGTCAACTTGAGGGTGCGGTCATAGGATCGCCCCATGACGGTCACCGACACCCAGCGCACCGACGACACCAGCGACGCCACCGACTCCGACCCCGACGAAGCCCGCGTCGCTGAGTTGGTGGAGCAGCTGCTGGCCGAGTGCCCGCCCGACTCCACCTCCGAGCAGGACTTCCTCGGTCGCCAGTACGACCTGGGCCTGGCCTGGGTGCAATTCCCCGAGGGGTTCGGTGGACTCGGCCTGTCACCCCGTCTCAACCGCACGTGGATGTCGCGCATTGCTCGGGCGGGCGGGCCGATCGGCGGATGGAAGAACCCGATCGGGTACGGCATGTGCGCGCCGGCGCTGGTGGTCCACGGCACCGACGACCAGAAGCACAAGCACCTTCGACCGCTCTTCACCAACGAACACATCTGGTGTCAGCTCTTCAGCGAGCCGGGTGCCGGCTCCGACGTGGCCTCACTGGCCATGAAGGCCGAGCGAGATGGCGACGAGTGGTTGGTCAACGGGCAGAAGGTGTGGACCACGCTCGCCCACATCTCCGCCTACGGCCTCCTCGTCGCCCGCACTGATCCCGAGCTGCCCAAGCACCGCGGCATCACCGCCTTCATCGTGGACATGGCCGCGCCCGGCGTCGAGACCCGGCCCCTGCGCCAGATGACCGGCG
>JBBQLA010000236.1:0-5041 GCA_038327485.1 Acidimicrobiales bacterium | reverse complement strand
GTGACGGGCGGAGCCACGATCAGCGATGGCTCGGGCGGCAGCAGCGTGGCGGCGAATGAGTCTGCTTGGGGGTAGTACGTGTCGTCGGTCGAGGCCTCGACTCCACCGACGGGCATGAGGATCGACCCGGCACCCGACAGCACTTGGAAGATCACGTCGAAGAGTTGCAGCGGTGTCGCGTTCGAGCAGTCCTGCGCGATGAGCTGGTCGAACGTGCCCTGACGGTCCGGCAGGAGCGCGGCCAGCAGCGGTTTGATTGCTTCGGCGCCCAGTGGCGGATCGGTGAGCCGGAGCACCAGCGGCGTGACCTTGACCCGGTTGCCCTCGATGATCACCTTCGGCGTATCGAGGTGCACTCCCAGCCCGTAGAAGGTCTGGGCGAGCCAGTCGCTGAACCACGCGAGATCGGCGTCGGCCTGTGCCGGCAACTTGATGACGCCGCGCACGTACGCCCAGTCGTAGCTGAAACTGCCCGCGTTGTTGGTCGTGGCGCCCGAGTTCGCTGTGGCTTCCCACTTGGGATGGACGAACACGATTAGTCCGTTGAGCAGGTCGAGCGTGTCGGCCACCATCACTGCGTGCGCCGATCGGGTCTGGCCGACCAGTTGGGTCGACACCTCGGTGTGCGCTCCCATCAAGGTGAAGATCCCGGCGTTCTGCATCGGGGTCTCCGTGATGGCATGGCTCGACGGCGTTGAGGTGGCGGTGGCGTCCTGGAAGCCGGCGGACACGGTGGACGGCTCGGCGCCCAAGCCGGGGAAGAACGTCTCGATCCGTCGGGACTGACCGGAGCCGGGGTCGAAGGAATTCGCCGCGGTGATCGGCGGAAGTGACGACGCCGGAAGCAACGGCGGCTTCTCACACGTCGGAAGAGGTCCGAACAGCTGGGGGAAGGCTCCCAGGTCGATCGCTCGCGCCTCGGACGTGCCGGTGCTGTTGCGATAGCCCGCAATCGATCGACCCACCGTGAAACCGATCGGGGATCCCCCGTACACGATCCCGAAGCCGATGGAATCAGCGCTGGCGTACCCGGAGCCCGGCACGAACGCCGGTTGGTTGGCGGCGGCAGCATCGGTCGACAACGCAGGGGCAAACGCTGCGACGAGCAGTGCGGTTGCGGCGAGTCCCGCGAGTCGACGCCGGCCCCCGTGAGCGCGCGTGGTCGTCGAGTTGCGCAAGATGACCCCCCGGTTCATGCGCTGGACAATGGTGTTCGTCACGGCCTCGCGGACGCCGCTGACCGTAGCCACGAGATGGTAGCGAGGGTGGTCACGGTGACGGGTGCCTCCCGATGGGGAGAGGTCCCCCCGATGGAGACGGTAAGTTCAGCCGATGCCGGCACTCACGCGACCTGCCGTCACGGCGCTGGCAGTCACTGCGTTGGTGTCGCTGAGCGGGTGCGCCGGTGCTGCGACGTCGTTGGCCGAACGTCCGGTCCGACAGGTGGATGCCACCGCCGGAACCACGACTCCTGACGGAACGCCACCGAAGACCACGACCACGTTGGCGACCACGACCACCCGGCCAGCGGGCCCACCTTCGGACCAGCGCCAGATGAGCAAGATCAAGGTGATCACCGGCGGACTGACACCGAAGTCGGTGGTGGCCGACGGCCGGGGCCACGTCTTCGCCCAGAACATGGTGTATTCGCACACCATCAACGTCTACGACCGCACCTTCGAGCGAGTGGCTCAGATCTCCGACACCGTCGATCTCACCGACTTCGGTCACCCTGGCGACCACCAGGGTGGGCCGGTCGAGGCAGCCGTCTCGGCGAACGGTAGTCACATGTACGTCACCAACTACCAGACCTACGGCGCGGGATTCACCAATCCCGGCAACGACAAGTGCAACAAGGGCACGTGGGACCCCAGCTACGTGTACCGGGTCGACATCGACAAGTTGGCCATCGACCAGATCATCCAGGTGGGTGCGGTGCCCAAGTACGTGGCGGCCACCCCCGACGGCAAGTGGGTGCTCAACTCGAACTGGTGCGGATACGACCTCTCGGTCATCGACACGACCACGGCCAAGGAAGTGCGCGCAGTTCCGTTGGGTCGCTTTCCCCGCGGCATCGCCGTGACGCCGGACAGCAAGTTCGCCTACGTCGCTGTCATGGGGGCGACCGACATCGCCAAGGTGAACCTGTCGACCTTCGACGTGACGTGGTTGCGCAACGTCGGTCGTGGCCCTCGGCATCTGGTGATGTCGCCTGATGGCGCCTTCCTCTACGCGACGCTGAACAGCGAAGGAAAGGTGGCCAAGATCGACACCGCCACTGACACGGTGGTGGCCAAGGTGTCGGTGGGCAGCGAGCCCCGAAGCATGACGATCTCCACCGATGGCTCTGCCTTGTACGTGGTGATCTACGGGTCGGATCACATGGCCAAGCTGGCATCGTCCGACTTGCGGGAGCTGCAGACGGTGTCGACCAACCATCACCCCATCGGGATCACCTACGACAGCGGTACCGATCAGCTGTGGGTGGCGTGCTACTCCGGGTCGATCATGGTGTTCAACGACCGTTGATCGTCGGTCCCAACAGGTAGTCCGCGACGAACTGGGCGTGCGACGACAACGCTGCGCCGGTGAAGTGCACGCCGTCGGGGCGATCCTTCACGGGGTCGGCTCGCTGTGCAGCCCAGCTCGAGACGTCCAGCAGTTCGGTGTTGGTCAAGCTCGCCGATGCGTTGACCGACTCGTTCCAGCGGTCGACCCAGCTCGGATCGCACATGGTGTTCGTGGGGCGCTTGCAGTAGAAGAGCGCGGCGGGCATCTCGAGGTGCAGCGACCGCATCCACACCGCTCTGCTGCCGCTCCGGTGGAGCAGGCTCATCGCTTCGGTGAGCACCTTGGTGCGGTGCGCCGCTTCGACCTCGGAGAGGTAGGTGACATCAGCGGGGTCCTGGCCGTCGAGCGCGGCGATCGGGATGACGTCGACCAGCACGACGTCGGGGTGGATCTTTTCCACCGCGTCGGCCCACGTCTGTCGCCAGTCCGGACACAGCGCCTCGCCGCCGAACGAGCAGTGCAGGACTGATCGGTCCCACACGACGAGATTGGGCAGACCGAGCGACCGCAACCCGTTGGCGAGCCCACGAGCCGTGCTGTCGCCGAGCACCAGCACGCTGGTCTCACGATTGCAGCTCTTGGCCACCGGGTCCGAGCCGTTGGCCAGGGTCTCGTCATAGGAGCCGAGGGTGGTGGCGGTGATCGTGGTGGTCGGGCACGGGATCGTCGTTGAGGTGACATTGGGTGGTGCAGTCGTGGTGGTGGGGTCCGCTACCTGACCGAGGGTGGTGGCGACGGCTCGTTCCGCTCCTCCGTCGGACCTCGAGAGCATTCCTCCGGCGAAGATGAAGAGCAGGGCGGCCACGCCGAGCGCCACGACGACCTGCGGCTGCATCCGGCGCTCGCGGACCGGTCGCTCCAGGAAGTGGTGGAGCGCCTGGGCACCGATCGTCGCAGTCAGCACGGTGATGCCGACGCGGAGCCAGAAGTTCCAAACGATCGGCAGGCCAACCCACACCGGCCAGTGGATCAGATAGATCGCGTAGCTGCGTCGGCCGACCCAAGCGATCGGTGGCAGTGCCAGCAATCGCGCCATCGGACCGTCGGTGACGGAGTTGGCGACGAGAACGAGTGAGCACAGCGTGATGGCAAAGAACCCGCCGTGACCCCAGATCGGGTCGTCGGGCCGGAAGCGGTACATGGCCACGCCGATGGATCCAGCGGCCGCGATCGACGCAACGTTCAACGCGACCCGTGCGTTTCGAGTGGTCACGCCGGTCAACGGATGGGTCTGCCACAGCAGCGCGAGGAGTGCTCCCCCCAACAGTTCGGCTGCTCGGGTGTCGGTGCCGAGGTAGATCCGGTCGGGAGCGCCGCTGTTCAGGAAGGTCGAGATCGCCGAGCCGGTGATTCCGACGATGATCAGCAGGCCGAGCGCTGATCTGCGTCTGGCGGTGAGCCAGACGAGAGCGGGCCACACGAGATAGAACTGCTCCTCGATCGCCAGCGACCAGATGTGTCGCAGCGGGGAGAGACGCCCGAACAAGTTGATGTAGCCGTTGTGGGTCAGCTGCCACCAGTTAGCGAACTGGCCCAGGGATGCGGCCAGCTCACCGGGCAGTCTGGCTCCGGCATCAGCTCCCCACACCCCAAACGCTCCGGCCAGTGCTACGCCGGCGAAGGTGAGCCAAGAGAGCGGCCACAGTCGTCGGGCTCGACGGGTCCAGAACTGCCCGAGCGAGATCCTTCCGTGTTCCCGGTACTCCGAGAGCAGCAAGGTGGTGATGAGATAGCCCGACAGAGTGAAGAACATGCTGACGCCCAAGAACCCACCACGCCACGCATCGGGTGCGAGGTGATAGGCGATGACAGCGATGACAGCAATCGCTCGCAGGCCATCGAGCCCGGGCCGCCACGAGCGCCGATCCACCACATCCCCAAGCTACCGCCGCGCCTGAACAACCCTCTGATCGCGCGGCATCGGGGAGCTCGCAGGTCAAGCTCGGAGACGTACCGAGTGTGACTCATCTCTCTGCATTATGGAATTAACTGACCCGTATGAGCCGTCGAGGCGGCATAGCATTGATGAGGTGAATACAGCGACTGTTCCCCTGCGTCGGCCCCGGCGGTCCGACAGTCTCCAGACCCAATCGAAGCTCGTCACAGTGGCCGAACGACTCTTCGCGGAACGTGGTGTCGACGGCGTGTCGCTCAGCGAGATCAACCGTGCGGCCGAGCAGGGCAACAACTCTGCGCTCCACTATCACTTCGGGTCGAAGGACGGACTGGTGTCCGCCATTCTCGACAAGCACTCCGAGCGCATCGACACCGCCGCCGCCAAGACCCTTGGCGCCCTCCCCGAGAACCCCTCTCTCCGCCAGACCATCGCGGCCATGGTCAACGTGATCGCGGCTCGTCTCGATGACCCCGACGGCGGCGCGTGTTACATCCGGATCTCCGCTCAGGCCCAAGCGAACCCCAACCAAGTCAGCTTTCGCATGTGGATGAATGAGCTCCCTGAGTCGTTCAC
>JBBQLA010000235.1:0-5052 GCA_038327485.1 Acidimicrobiales bacterium | reverse complement strand
TCGACAGCCCACGGACGGTGACGGCTTCGACCGTATGATCGCCGCCGACCGGGGGTCGGTCGACGGGGAGGAGCCACGTCATGGGCAGTCTGATTGATCGAGTCGCGTTCGTCACCGGTGCAGCGTCGGGGATCGGCCAGGCGTGTGTCGAGCGGTTCCGAGCGGACGGCGCCACCGTCGCCACGCTCGACATCGTCGGCGACGTGGACCACCTCGTCGACGTTCGCGACGAGCCTGCGGTACGAGACGCCGTGGCCGCCACCGTCGAGAAGTACGGCCGGCTCGACGTGGTCGTGAACGCAGCCGGGGTCGCCGGAGGCGGCCCGGTGCACATGGTCCCCCTCGAGGAGTGGGAACGAGTGATCGGCATCAACCTGACCGGCACGTTCCTCGTCTGCAAGTACGCGGCAGAGGCCATGCTTCGACAAGGCAGCGGCAGCATCGTCAACATCTCGAGCATCGAGGGAATCGAGGGCACCGAGGGCGGTAGCGCCTACAACGCCTCGAAAGCCGGCGTCATCCTGCTCACCAAGACCATGGCGATCGACTACGGGCTCCACGGCATCCGGGCCAACGCCATCTGTCCGGGCGGGATCGACACTCCCCTGCTACGCGACCTCATCGACGCACCGGGGATGGAGGTCTACCGCTCGACCATGCTCGCCGCCCACAAGCTCGGGCGATTCGGCCGAGCCGACGAGATCGCCGCTGTCGCGTCGTTCCTGGCCTCCGATGACGCCTCGTGCGTGACCGGCCACGCCATGGTCGCCGATGGCGGCATGACCGCCGGGTTGCGCCCCGGACTGTTCGAGTCGTTCTGATGAGGACCTTCGACGGCGTCGCCACCGCCCGTAGCCTCCGCGAACTCACCGCGAGGGAGGCCCCCCGATCCGAGGCGGATCGCACGCTGTCACCCAACTTGGTCGAGGCGCTGTGGACCACCGGCCTCATGACGTACCTGAACACCCTTGATGCCGGAGGCACCGAGCCTTCCTTCACTGACGTCATCGAGACCTGGATCGAACTGGCCTGGCAGGACGCCTCCCTCGGCTGGATCGGCATCGCCAATCTGCCGTCGACGATGGCGGCGTCCGCGTTCCTGCCCGAGGCCGGATTCCAAGAGCTGTTCGGCGATACCAGTCGTCGCGTCACGCTGGCCGGACAGTTCTTCCCGAACGGCACCGGCGATGCTCGTGATGACGGCTACGTGGTGTCCGGTTCGTGGAACTTTGGCTCGGGCGTGGGCCACTCGCAGTACGTCGCCTGTGGCTTCTTCCCCATCGTCGACGGCGAGGCGGTCTTCGATCTGACGCAGATCCGCGCCGCCATCGTTCCCCGCGAACAGGTGACGTTCACCGACGGTTGGCACGTGCAGGGTCTTCGAGGCACCGGCAGCTACGACTACTCGGTCTCGGAGGTATTCGTGCCCGAGGACCGCTGCTTCCCACTGTTCACCCGAGCACCCCGCCGCGGCGCCAGCCCGCTGTTCAGAATGGGGCTCATGCCAGTGACAGCCGCCGGCCATGCCGCCTGGGCGCTTGGTGTCTCGAAGAGCATGCTCGACGACGTTGCCGAGCTGGCGCTCACCAAAGCGCGCATGTCCGACATGGAGACGCTGGCGCGGCGTCAGACCTTCCAACGCAACCTGGCCCACTTCACCGGTATGTGGCGTGCCGCTCACGCCGGTGTGCTGGCTGCTTTCATCGACGCGGAACGGGCGATCAGCGCCGGAGACGACCTCACACCGATGATGCGGGCCGACCTTCGAGTCGCGGCGACCTACGCCACCGAGGCGGCGCGAGAGGTCGGGCAATGGGCACACCTCGCCGCCGGCACGACCGCCATCCGAGACGGCAGCCGCTTGGAGCGGGCATTCCGTGATCTCTACACCGGAACCCAGCACGCCTTCATCAGCGAGAAGACCTACATCGACTCCGCCCAGATCTGGCTGGGGCTCGAGGAGGACCTCCCAGGCGTGTGACGCCACGCACAGTGCTGCGCACGCACAGTCCTGCCCACGCACAGTCCTGCCCACGCGAAATGGCCTCCGGAGGGAGAGTCGGAGGCCATTTCGTGTGCTTATTCAGTTGCTTGAATGCCGGGTGGTGGGCGAAACCCCCGGGCCCGCGTTGCGGACTGGGTCTTGGATACCCCCGTCCCTCCAGGGCCCAAACATCGGATCCGAAATTCTTTCTAGAGATTTCGGCAGCCCCAGAGCGCCCCTGGACAGCCATGAGGGATCGGCCCGATAGCCGGCCGTCATCGGAAGGTCCATCGTGGCCCTGTCGGCCGAGCACCGTGCTCGGTTCCACCAGGAGCGATCGACATGAACCAGAGCACCCTCCCGAACCCACCGCTGCCCCAACCGCCGGTGGCAGCGATTCAGGCACCTCCCAACGAGCACTTCGCCCATCGGACGTGGTTGACCAGCCGGCGAAATGCCGGTGCCACTCCCGACCAGATCTGCAGTGACCTCGTACGTCGAGGGTGGGACGCAGACACTGCTGCTGCCGCCTCGCTCACCTCGCTGCGCACCGGCGATCGACATCGGATCCTCTACATCTCCGAATGCTGGGGCGCCGGTCTCGCTGCACTCGGCGCCGGATCCGCCACCCATCTCGCCCTCACGAGACACCCACAACCCATCGAGCTGGCCACGTTCATCACCCTCATGCTCGTCGCCGCACCGATCGGGATCTACGCCGGCTTCCTTGCTCGTCGGGTCGAAGCCACCGAGCCGCACGCGATCTGGTCGCCGACACGGCGTTGCCTGTTCGGGGTGATCGCCGCGTCCACTGCGACGGTCGGCATCATTCGCCTCCTGCACTACACCTTCACCGCCGTCGCCGCCGCAGTCGGGGCCAGCGGGTACGAGTTCACTCCTTCATCGATCGTGCAGGTGCTGGTCACGCTCTCGATCGCCACACCGCTGTTCTGGTGGTCGCTGGTCGAGTGGCGTCGCTCGAATGTGGCGCTGCGTGGGCTGACCGATCAGGCGGAGTGACCCACAGCGTGCGGGATAGCGTCGGCCCCATGGCCGCCCCGACGAACCCAGCGCGGTTCGCCGTGGGCCTCGAGCCCCGGCTACGCGAGATCCTCGGGGGTGCCGCCGCGTTCCGGGTACTGACGGTGGCGTGGGCCTTCGCGGTGACGATCGTCGACTCCCGCTCCGGCGTGTTGAGTCACCGGCTGATCGCCTTCGCCGTCCTCGCAACCGTCGCCATGTGGTCCGGCTTCGTCGGCGTTTCGGCGCACTCCCAGCCGGCGAGGTTGGTCCGTCCTGCGGTGATCGCGTTCGATGTGGCGCTGGCGGCCGCTGTGATGGTCACCGACACCGTGGTCTACCGAGGTGCTCACCCCCAGAGCTTCGGGTCCGCATGGCCCGCCGTCGCTGTGGTCAGCACCGGAGCGATCCTCGGCCAACGATCCGGGCTGGCGACCGGGGCGGGCATCGGTGCCATCAACATCATCGCGGCGGCGGTCGCGGGCCGAGTCGAGGGTCGAGTGCTGTCCCTCAGCGGGTCGCTGGTGCTCCTGGCCATGACCGGGGCAGTCGCCGGCTATGTCGCTACCCGGCTCCGACAAGCCGACTCGGCCGTTGCCGACGCACGCGCCCGCGACCAGTTCGCCCGCACTCTCCACGACGGCGTGTTGCAGACCTTGGCGGTCATCCAACGACGAAGCGACGACGGCTCCCTCGTCGAACTCGCCCGCGAGCAGGAATGGGAGCTTCGCGACTTCATCAGCCACGGCAGCGCCGACTCCGACGACGTGCTGAGCATCATCCGCCGCGCCGCAGCTCGTGCCGAGCGGCACCACGGCGTTCGAGTCGACGTGGTGGTCATCGCAGAACCTGACAAGCCGAGCGAGGCGACCACCGCCCTCGCCGGCGCCGCGGCGGAGGCCATCACCAACGCGGCCAAGCACGCTGATGCCACCACGATCACGGTGTGCGTCGATCGGGCGGACAAGGGCTCCAGCGTCACCGTCAATGACGATGGACGCGGCTTCGACGTCGAGGCCACCGCACCCGGCACCGGCATCAGCGCGTCGATCCGCGCCCGGATCGACGAGGTCGGGGGCAACGTGTCCATCCGCTCGTGGCCGAACCGAGGCACGGAAGTCACCTTGTGGATCCCATGAACCCGTTGGATCCCATGAACCCGGATCCCGTGACCATCGTCATCGCCGACGATCACCCCATCTGGCGAACCGGCCTGCGTTCGGATCTGGGCGACCAGTTCGAGGTGGTCGCCGAAGCAGCCGACGCAGCCGAGGCCATCGAAGTGATCCAGCGCGAGCGTCCTGATCTGGCGCTCGTGGACCTGCACATGGGAGCTGGTGGAGGAATGGCCGTCGTCAACGCCTGCGCCGCCGAGGTGCCCATCGTGATCCTGACCGTGTCGGAAGCCGAGCGCGATCTGCTCGACGCTGTCGCCGCCGGAGCGGTCGGCTTCCTGACCAAATCGACGCGACCCGACGAGCTGCGTCGTGCTCTCGTGGCCGCTGCCAACGGCGAGCCGGTGTTCTCGCCTCACCTTGCTGCATTGGTGCTGGGAGAGTTCCGACGGCTGACCGCATCCAGCGACGAGACTGGCGTGCTCTCGCCCCGGGAACGCGAGGTCGTCGGCCTGGTGGCCCGCGGTCACGCGTACAAGGCGGTCGCCGAGGAGCTGTACATCTCTCCGAAGACCGTGGAGAACCACGTGCGCAACATCATGGCCAAGCTTCACCTGTCCCGACGCCACGAGCTGATCCGATGGGCAGTTGACCGTGGAATCAGCTGAGGGTGATTGACACGCACTGAAATAACGGCGACCATTCACCGATCCGCCATCTGGCGGACGCGACGCCCTTGGAGGGCCGTCGGGGCGAAACCAACAAATTGGGGGGACCATGCGCGTCCGTCGATCTCTCGTACTGCTCTGCGGTGCATTCGTTCTCGCAGCAGGGGCATGTACGCCGCCGGCGACCGGCCCGACGAACCAGGCGCCGATCGCCTCGTTCACGGCGTCGCCGAGTTCGGGCAATGCGACCCTGATTGTCACCTTC
>JBBQLA010000234.1:0-5058 GCA_038327485.1 Acidimicrobiales bacterium | reverse complement strand
GGCGATGATCGCCTGCGCTGCACGCTCGGTGATCCCGACCCACTGGGCGATGTCGCGACCCCGGATGTCGGGTTCCTCGGCGAGGCAGACGAGAACGTGGGCGTGGTTCGTGAGGAAGGTCCAGTTGGGCTTCACTCTGTTCTCATCCATCCGGGCAACCTCACGTCCCAACCCCCCATCCGAGCGGGCTGAGTCACGAATCGTAACTCGGCACCTGGACCGCATCGGTTCAGCGGGCGGGAGACGATCCGGGTTCGACTGGCTCGAGGTTGGCGGCCATCGCGTGGTAGCCGCCATCGACGTGAAGGATCTCGCCGGTGATGGCCCTGGCCAGGTCCGAGAAGAGGAAGCACACGGCATCTGCGACTGGCGTGGGGTCGCGCGGGTCCCACCGGATGGGCGAGCGGGCCTCCCACGCCGCGGTGAGACGGTCGAAGTCCGGGATGCCACCGGCGGCCCGTGTGTGGAGGGGGCCTGCGGCGACGAGATTGCTTCGGATCCGGCGGGGGCCGAGGTCTCGGGCGACATAGCGGCTGACCGACTCGAGTGCGGCTTTGCACACGCCCATCCAGTTGTAGACAGGCCAGGCTGCTGAAGCGTCGAAGTCGAGTCCGACGATGGACCCCCCGGTGACTGGTGCGAGCGCTGACAGGACGCGAGCGAGCGCTGCGTAGGAGTACGCGGACGTGTGGAATGCCTGTTGGGTCCCGGCGGCATCTGCGCGTAGGAAGTCCCCAGCCAGGGCGGAGCGAGGGGCGAAGGCGACCGCGTGGAGAATGCCGTCGAGCCCGGCCCAGCGTTCGGCCACCTCGTTTGTCAGACGATCGAAGTGCGAGTCGTCGGTGACGTCGAGTTCGAGGACCTCGATGTCGGGACCCAGTTTGGACGCGGCCTCGAGCGTCCGTTCCCGGTCGCGCTCGAAGGAGGTGAGCACGACCCGCGCCCCGTGCTCGAGCACGGCCGCTGCGGTCGCGTACGCGATGGAGTCGGTGGTGACCACGCCAGTGATCAGAAGGCGCTTGTCGGTCAATAGGGTCATCGGGAGCCTCCGGGGTGGGCGGTCTGGAGTTGGGCGTCTTGGTCGATGGTCATGGCCACCCGGGCGGCGCGGTCGATGGCCAACTGTTCGGTGAGACGCGGGTCGTCCAGCGCGAGGATTCGCGCGGCGAGGATCGCGGCGTTCTTCGCGGCGCCGATCGCAACCGTCGCGACCGGCACACCGGCGGGCATCTGGACCATCGAGAGCAGGGAGTCGATCCCGTCGAGGTGTCGAAGGGGCACCGGAACCCCGATGACCGGGAGGTCGGTGACCGCGGCGATCATTCCGGGAAGGTGTGCAGCTCCGCCGGCCCCGGCGATGATGACGCCAAGGTCCCGATCGGCGGCGGTCTCCGCGTAGTCGATCATGAGGTGTGGGGTCCGGTGGGCGGACACGACGCGGACTTCGTACGGGATCCCGAGCCGGGCGAGCTCGTCGGCCGCCGGCTGCATCGTGGCGATGTCCGAGGAACTGCCCATCACGATCCCGACCCGGATCCGGTCGCTCATTTCCCTGCTCCCGCGGGAACCGGGGCGCCGGTCAGGAGATCCGCGGCGAGCCGTGCTGCGGCCCGAGCCTCGTCGGTCGACGAGCCGAGAGCAGTGACGTGGCCCAACTTTCGACCGGGCCGAGGGTGTTTGCCGTAGAGGTGGACGTGCGCGCCGGGAACCGCCAGAGCGACCGGAAGACGGTCGGAGGGGTCCGATCCATCGGGACCGCCGACGACGTTGCACATCACCGACGCCCGGCTTCGAGACGTGGTGCTCCCCAGCGGCAGGCCGAGGATGGCGCGAACGTGCTGCTCGAACTGGGAGGTCTCGTTGGCTTCGATCGTGTGGTGGCCGGTGTTGTGGGGTCGCGTCGCCACCTCGTTGACGACGAGGCGCCCATCAGCCACGAACAGCTCGACGGCCATTACTCCGACGAGGCCGAGGCGGTTGGCGATCGAGATCGCCAACTCCTGGGCGGCTCCTGCGAGCTCAGGCAGCACATCGGCCGGGGATGACACCTCGACGCACATCCCATCGGCCTGCACCGTCGTCACTGGCGGGTAGGCGACGGTCTCACCTCCGTGGCCGCGGGCCACGAGGATCGCCAGCTCCTGGTCGAACCTGACGAACTCCTCGGCGATCATGGTCGGACCCAGGAGGTCGGCGGCGGCGACAGCGTCGGCCTGGGACGCGACGAGCGCCACCCCGCGCCCGTCGTAGCCGCCGCGCGAGGACTTGACCACGACGGGCCAGCAGGTTGATGCGGCGAACGCAACGATGTCTGCTGCGGTCCGCACATCGACGAAATCGGGGATCGGGAAGCCCTCCTCGCTGAACCGGTGTCGGGCGGCCGACTTGTCGAACGCCATTTCTGCCATGGCCGACCCAGGGGCGACATGCACGCCCTCGCTCTCGAGGACGCGGAGATGAGCCAGCGGCACGCGTTCGTGGTCGAAGGTCACGACGTCGACGGCACCGGCCAGGGTCCGCAGCGCACCCAGGTCGGACGGGTCGCCGACGAGGGCCTCGGCTCCCGCTCCGACAGCGGGGTTGTTCGGATCGGGGTCAAGGACCGTCACGAGGACACCGAGCGTCGTTGCCGCCTGCACGGTCATTCGGGCCAGCTGGCCCCCACCCACGATGCCGATACGTGGGCGTCGAGGAGTTGGCAAGGATTCGGCATCTCTCATGCGGCTCACACTACACGAGTACGTGTTCATGTTACATAATTAGGGTATTAGAAAGACCGAGTTCAATTTCGCGTGTTATGGTCCGTCTATGAGTTCGAACCCGTATCCGGCGATCATCTCCCTCCTCGTCTGCGCTGTTCCAGTGGTCGTGCTCCTCGGACATCGCCGATCGTCGCTCGCAGTGCGACTCTCGAGGCTCGCGACCTTCGCAGCCTTCTGCGGGGCCGTCGCGTTGGCGGCGCGCTCGACCCCGGGGTCGACGGAGTCGCTGTTCACCACGGATCGGTTGGGCACCACGATCTCGGTCTTCGTCGCCGCGATGGCGCTGGTGATCGGGACGTACGCCAGCCGATCCCTGGCCGCGGACCGTCGAGCTCCACGTTTCTTCGCGGCCGGGAACGCCCTGACGGCCTCGACGATCGCCCTCGCCGGGGCGAACCGACCTTGGGTCATGGCGATCAGTTGGCTCGCCGTCAGCGCATCGGTCGTGGCGCTGATCGGCTACGACGGCCGCGCCGCGTCCCGCCAGGCGGCTCGCCGAGCTGCGCGTGTGTTCCTGATCGGCGACACCGCTGTCGTCCTCGGCATCACCCTGAGCGCGCTGATGAGCGACGGAGGATCAGCATCGATCCGAGGGGTGGCCGAGTCGGCGGCGGCGCACGGTCCGTGGGTGGCCCTCCTGGTCGGTGGAGCACTTCTCATGGGGGCACTGGTGCGATCGGCGCAGCCGCCGTTCTCGGGGTGGTTGGCGTCGTCCGTGGCGGCGCCGACACCGGTGTCGGCGCTGCTGCATGCCGGAGTCGTCAACGGGTCTGCCATCCTCCTGCTGCGCTGGTCCCCACTCCTGTCGGCGTCCGCCGTGGTCACGGTGGTCGGCGTGGGGGTCGCGCTGTGCGGGGTGCTGGCGGGCATGGCCGTCGGGCGCGTGAAGCCGGACGTCAAAGGCGGTTTGGCATGGACGACGGTCGCGCAGATGGGCTTCATGACGATCCAGTGTCTTCTCGGTCTGCCGGGACCGGCCGTCGTGCATCTCGTCGCTCACGGAATGTTCAAGAGCTCGTTCTTCCTCGGGGCCGGATCCGGTCTCGACGGCGCAGGGAGCCATCGTCATCCGTCACGAGTCAGGCCACGCCTGGCAATCAGCGGCTTGGCCGCGGGAGCAGCAGCGGGTCTCGTCGCCGCCGCGCTGATCATCGTCCGACCCGAGTTCCTCAACCGCCCGGCGGCGATCGTTCCCGTGGCCCTCGCCTGGGTGACTCTCACGTACGGGCTGGCGCAGTGGTGGGCCCGAGCCCGTCACCTCTCGTTCGTCGGGGTCGTCGGCCCGGTGCTCATCGTCGGCGCATCGTTCACGGGGCTGCTCTCACTCTCCGCCTTGATCGACCACCGAATCGGATCCACTGGTGGGATCTCCACGTCATGGCTCGCTGCTCCCCTCGGCATCGGTGTCGTCGCCCTCATCGCCGCGGCATGGCTGACTGGGGCGGTCGTACAGCGTCGATCGCCTCGACTGGATCGAGTTGCATGGGCTCACGCCGCGGCTGCGTCGGCACCCGTCATGCGGTCCGGTGCTCGAACCGTCGGTCGGGCACCCTCAGGCCGGGCGTCCCAGCCCAGGTCGAGCGCGGATCCTGTCCGACGAGCCCAGATCCGGTCCACCATCACGACGGCCGCGTCGACCCTCGCTCCGACGTGGTCCGCCGAGCGATTCGTGGCGACCAATCCTCTCCTCGGTCTCGAAGGCGTGGCTGTCGAGGCCGCCGTACTGAGCGCGGCGCGCACCCTGGGGGTTCGAGCCGAGTTCGACGAGTCAACGTTCCGCACCATGTACCAGGAGGGCCGGATCAGCGACGATGACCTGCGCGCCGCCATCGTCGAGCACCACCGTTCGATTCGGCAGGACGTCGAGCAACCAACCGAGGGGGCCCTCAGCCGGATCCAGGCCGAGCTGCTCAGCGGCACCCCGGCGGTGTTGCCGATCGCGTTTCCGGTGCTCCTCAGCGAATGGTACGACTTCGCCACAGGCGCCAGCACTACCGAACAGGTCGACCGGATGGCGGCCTGGTGGTGCGCCGCCTATCTCGGTGATCATCCTGTGTGGGCCATGCCCGGGCGCGATGGCGGCCTCTACGCGTCGTGGCGTGCGCTTGCTTCACACGATCCGCGCTCGGCCCGGCTCAACGGCGATTCGTTCGCGAACCTCCTGGCAAGCCTGCCGGACCAGTCCGACGATGCCGTCCTGCAACTGCTCGTGGAGATCGGCGTGGGCCGGCCGAACCACGCCGAGTACCTCAGGCGACACCTTTCGCGGCTCCCGGGTTGGGCGAGCGCACTGATC
>JBBQLA010000233.1:0-5089 GCA_038327485.1 Acidimicrobiales bacterium | reverse complement strand
GAGTCCGTCGATGGCAGCGGGCAGGTCACCGCGGGCGGCCTCGATGCGAGCCGTGCCGATCACTGCGAGCGGCAGCTCCGGCACCAGTTGAAGCGCTCGACGGAAGAGGGGCGCCGCCGCGTCGAACTGGTTCTGGTTGAGCAAGAGATCGGCCCGAAGCGTCGTATAGGTCGCCCGCTCGAACGCAGTGTCTCCCGACGACGCCGACTCGGCGTCTCGCATGGCCTCGGTGGCTCCCGGGAGATCTCCGTTCAGCTCGCGGAGATATGAGACCCGCGCCAGCGGGGCTGCGCCCGGCTTGCGATCGAGCAGCTCCTGCAACGTCACTGTCGCGTCGGGGTAGCGGCCGAGTTCCACCTCGGCGTCGACCAGGATCGAGTACGCCTGCGGGCCGTCGGGGTTGAGCGAGATGGCTCGTGTCGCCAAGTCGCGGGCGAGTGAGAACTGGTGTTGGGTGACGGCGAGACTGGCCGAGGCCACGACCGTTGCCGGATCGTCGGGGGCCAACTTCGTCGCCTTGGCCAGAGCCTTCTGGGCCAGCGGGTAGTACGCCGGATCAAGGGTCTGGATCGAACGCTGCACGTATCCCTGGGCCAGTTGTTGCCAATTGCGTGGGTCGTCGGGGCGCCGCGCCGTAGCGGCCTCGAGTTCGGTCAGCGTCTGCGCCAGCGTCTTGACCGCGATCGGCGACGGGCTCGTCGAGGCCGGCCCGGGGCGGGTGGTGTCGCCGACTGATCGGATGACGACGACACCGGCCACCAGAGCGAGAGCGACAAGAGCAGCGGCGATCGCAGGGACCCGCTTCCGCTGGCGGGGCGATGGAGGCGACGTCGGGGGGTTGCTGGTGGGTGGAGCGGTGATGACACTCACGGCGATCCTTCTTCCGGGCGGGCTCAATTGGACTGGAATGCGCAATCTGTCTGAAGTGACTGCGGGTCCGGGGCCGAGGTGGCCCAGGATGCAGAGTGCGAGGTCGGGGTCGGGTGCCGTCGCCCACCGATCGACGGCTGCACCCGACCCCTGCCTCAGTGCGTCACTACTTCCTGGAATATCCGTCGAACGGCGCGGCCAGGTACGGGAAGGAGCTGGTGAATGCCTTGTCGTTGGCATCCACTCCGTCCCCGAGGTCCTTGTTCGGCGAGATGTTGAACGCCGGCGTGAATGCCGTCGCTCCCGCCACGGCCCGGATCGCTCCGTCCACCACGTCGTCAGTCAGCGCACGCCCGTTGGGGAACGCGCTGGGCGTGGAGGTGTTCAACCTGAGCATCTCCGACGGCGCCACGTGCTTGGGCTTGTTCACACCGGGAATACCGGTCAGGAAGATCGTTGCGAGATCCTCCCGGCCGCCCGTCCCCAGGCCCGCATTGACGTCGGTCGGCACCTTGACTCCCGGATACAGAATGGGAATCAACTTGCCCAGCTCGGGATGGAGCACCGCGTTCACGAATTGCAGATCGTTCTGCGGTTGCGACGCGTTGAACTTGTCCTTCGACCCGATCGGGACGACGACCTCGTTCACCAGCGGATTGCCGAGGCGGGCGGTCTGCACCCACCTCCCGAGGCTGTAGAGGTCTCCATCACCGCTCAACACCCGAACCTGGCGACGCGAAGTCGTGGCCCAGACGCCGAGCACCGGATCGCCATCGGTCAGTCCCGCAGTGGGGAGCTGAATGGCAATGGAGTGGACGTTCTTTCCCGCAACATCATCACGACCCTTGTCAGTGGGCAACGGGATGAGGTGTGCTGAATTGAACGGCCGCAATCCGGCGAGGTCGAAGATCGCCCCCAGATCAGCGAAGAAGGGATCGTCACGGGGACCCGCGAAAACCTTCCCGCCGTTCGGCAGCGCGTTGACACCGGCGGCTCCGAGGTTGGCCTCGTAGTTCGGTGTGGAACGGACACCGACGTTGGCCGGAGGAACCACGAGGTTCCGGGCGATGACCCTGGAGTTGCTCCAACGTCCGTGCCCGGGGTGGCTCGTCTCCGTCACCGTGTACGTCTGCTTCACGTTCAGGTCGGGGTCGTTGAGCGACGTGACCTGATTCGTGTTGTAGAGGAAGCTCCCGGGGTTCGCGACCGAGGTCGTGAATCGGAAGTCGTACTGGATGTCGGGGTTGGCATCTCCGTTGTTGTCGATGTTGAGCGTGTACTTCACGTCGTCACCGAACTTGTAGAAGTTCGGTCCGCCCGACGGGTCCTCGAACGGGATCACGTTCATGACGAACGTGGTCGAGTCGGGCTTGTCGGGACTGACGAATGCGTACACGTCAGTGAGGTCCGCCACTGGATCCTGCGAGATCAGTGGCGCCTCTCTGTGCGATGAGGCCATGGCGGGACCCGAACCGACTGCGGTGACGATGCCACCCAATCCGAGTACCGCTACGGCCCCTACGAGCTTGCGGCGTTTGACCATTCCCTGTTTCCTTCCTTCAGTGAGGCCGGGAGTCCGACCCTCGTGTGTTTGGTGTTCGGCACACCGCACGGCGGGTCAGGGCTCCCGGCCCACCCTGCGCTGTGTCGAGCTCGCGATCAGAAGTCACCGGGCGACCGCTGCGACCACCACCCATCGATCGGCCAATGGAGCGACGACCAGATCGAGGCCGACCGGTCCGTCGACGGGCACGACCCTGGCCCAACCCACTGCGTCGGACCCGAACGCGTTGGTGACGACGGCGACGTTCGGCCACGACGCCAGATCCTCGATCGGTTCGGCCGTGAACGCCCCGGAGAGCTTCGCCAGTTTGGTCACGACGTCGGGGTTCCCGAGCAAGGCACCGTCGTAGGACGTGTCCGGTGTGCCCGATTGGGCCGCGGCGACCCATGCCAGCGCCGCCGCCGGAGCGTCGGTCGGGTCAGGAAAATTCGGGGCGACCTTGGCGCTCGAGAACTTGACCGACCATCCGCCGCCCTCTTGAACCGTGGTCCAAGTGACCTTCGCCGACGAGGCGACCTCGCCGACGGTTTCATCGAGCCGAGGTGTCATCGCGACCTGGGTCACGACAGTCGGTCCGCTGTCGGAGTCGATGGAGTACGACGTGTAGGTCGGAAGGGTCTCGTGGGCCTGCGTCCAACTTCCGACGGAAACCGCCGTCGCCCGGTCGGAGTTCGACAGTAGACCGAATGATGCGGGGTAGTCACCGTTCACCTCGGCGGTCAGGAAGCCGTCGATAGCCAGCCGAGGACTCGCGGCGGGTGTCGCCGCCACCGCCGGTGCCGCCGGCTCGAGACGGTTCGGTCCCGACGGTGCGGGAATCGTCGGCACCGAGTGAGGTGCCCTCGCGGCCGCTTGCTCCTTGGATCCGCACCCCGTTAGCGCCAGGCCGACGGAGAGAGCGACCGCGGCGTTGCGAGCGAGTCGCCGGAAGACCGGCTTGGTCTGAGCTGAAGTTCGGTTGGTCTGCATCGCCAGTGGTTCGTGGCGGCGAATCACCCGGATGGGAGAAGTTCAGATATATCCCTTATCAATACCGTGGCGCTGTTGCGACCTGGTCGCAGCAGGGTCGGTTGCTTCATCGTGGTGGGAGGAGTCATGGACGTGGGAGTGGACTTCGTTGCCGTGACGATGGCTGTGCTCGTGGATCAGGTTGACCGACATGAGCAGCTCGAAATCGCCGAGCACTCGGTCGGGGGGTCCCTCGGCCACGATCCGATGGTCCTCCGAGAACACCACGGCCCGGTCGACCAGCAACGGCAGCATCTCCAGATCGTGGGTGGCCAGGACGATGGTCTTACCGGCCCGATGGAGTTCATCCATCAGTTCGAGCAGCCAGTGCTGGGTGCGCGGATCGAGCGCGGCGGTCGGCTCGTCGAACAACAACACGTCGGGGTTCATCGCCAGAACCGAACCGATCGCCACCCGCTTCTTCTGGCCACCGGAGAGTTGGTACGGCGCGCGCTCGGCGAGATCATCGATGCCCAGCATCGACATCACATCACCGACGCGTGACTCGACCTCCTCCGCCGGCAGTGCCATGTTGAGCGGGCCGAACGCGATCTCCTCGCGCACCGTGGGCGAGAAGACCTGCGCATCAGAGTTCTGGAACACGAAGCCGACGCGTGATCGGAATCCGGCGTTGAACTGCTCGTCCTCGAGGTGGTCCTCGGTGACTTCGCTTCCGAAGGCGCAGAACCGACCGGAGTCGGCGAAGACGAGACCATCGAGCAACTTCAGCAGCGTCGACTTCCCGCAACCATTCGCTCCGACCAACGCCACCCGCTCCCCGTGTTCGACTCGCAGCGACACTTCGTTCAACGCGGGGAACTGTGCGAGGTAGGAGTAGGAGGCCGACTCGACCAGCAATGCGGGGTCAGACGAGGCCACGGTCCACCCCGATGGCGACGACCGCAGCGACGGCACAGCCGACGATCCACACGATGTCGGGCCGACGCACCACGAATCGGTCCGTCGAATGGGCGTCGCCGGTGTACCCCCTCGACACCATGGCCATGTACACCTCCGTCGACAACGCGTGGGCTTTGCCGAACGTGGCCCCGGCGGTGGCAGCCACGAAGGCTCGACCGGTCGACACGTTGCTGTCGAGGTTCACGGTTCGGGCGCGGCGAGCCGTGTACATATCGTCGACCGAACCGAGCAGATGGAACACATAGCGATACGCCATGCCCAACACCATGATGAAGATCTTCGGGACGCGCAGCCCACGTAGGGCCCCGAGCACCTTCGCCCACGGAGTCGTCAACGTCATCAGTACGACGAGCGAGATCGAGGTTGCGACCCGGCTCACGATCAGGACAGCCGAGTTGATTCCCTCACTGGTCAGCCCGACCCGGTGGCCGAACCAGTGCCCGAGGGGAACGACGATGTGGCCAGACGTGATGAAGTTGAACGTGGCCGGCAACACGACGATGCCGGTGAAGATCGGGATGAACAGCCAGACCCGCTTGATGAAGAAGCTCATGCTGATCGATGATCGCTGGGCCAAGGCGAGCGTGGCGAGGTACAGCCCGAGAACCACCACGACGTGGTGGACCAGCGCTGCACTCAGCAACAAGCCGAAGAGACCGATCAGCTTCAACCTCGGCTCGATCGACTGGAGTAGCCCCGGCCTTCCTGCGTTCTCTTCCGAGAACA
>JBBQLA010000232.1:0-5101 GCA_038327485.1 Acidimicrobiales bacterium | reverse complement strand
ATGGGCAACGAGAAGGTCACCATCCTCAACCTGAAGGTCGTCCAGGCCGACGCCGAGCAGAACCTGCTCCTCGTCAAGGGCGCCGTGCCCGGGCCCAACGGCGGCATCGTCCTGATCCGTGACGCTGTGAAGGGCGGCAACCGATGACCCAGGTCAAGCTCATGACCACCGCCGGCACGGCGGGGTCCGAAATCGATCTCGATCCCGCCTACTTCGGCGTGGTCCCCAACGTGCCGGTGATGCACCAGGTCGTGACGGCACAGCTCGCCGCCAAGCGGCAGGGCACCCAGTCCACCAAGACCCGCTCGGAGGTTCGCGGCGGCGGCGCCAAGCCGTGGCGACAGAAGGGCACCGGCCGCGCCCGCGCCGGATCGAGCCGTTCTCCGATCTGGCGTGGCGGCGGCGTGGCCCTCGGCCCGAAGCCCCGCAGCTACGAACAGAAGACCCCCAAGAAGATGAAGCGCCTGGCCCTGGCCTCGGCGCTCTCGGACCGGGCGAACGACAACAAGGTGATCGTGGTCGACGACTGGGGCTGGAATGCTCCGTCGACCAAGGGTGCGATTCGCGCCCTCGAGGCACTGGGTGCCGAGGGCAAGGTCCTCGTCGTCCTCGAGCCCGACGACGCCAACGCCTGGCTCAGCTTCCGGAACCTCCCCAACGTGCACGTGCTCACACGCGGTGAACTCAACACCTTCGACGTGTTGGTGAGCGACGTCGTCGTCTTCACCAACTCGACGCTGCCGACGACGGCTCCCGCCGCAGACACCTCGACCGAGGAGAGCTCATGAAGGACCCCCGCGACGTCATCATCCGTCCGGTCGTGAGCGAGAAGTCCTACGCCTTGCTCGATGCGCAGGTGTACACGTTCGTCGTTCCCCGCGCCGCGTCGAAGCCCGAGATCCGCGACGCCGTCGAGAAGATCTGGCCGGGCGTCAAGGTCTCGAAGGTCAACACGCTGAACCGTAAGGGCAAGTCCAAGCGCAGCCGCCGTTCCGCCGTGACCAGCAAGCTCCCCGACACCAAGCGCGCCTTGGTGACGCTGGCCGAAGGTTCGGCCGAGATCGAAATCTTCCAGGCCGGTTGAGAGGCGACTGAACGATGGCACTTCGCAAGCGCAAGCCCACCAGCCCGGGCCGCCGATTCCAGACGGTCTCGGATTTCGCCGAGATCACCAAGACGACTCCTGAGAAGTCGCTGCTCGCACCCAAGCAGCGCACCGGTGGTCGCAACAGCTACGGCCGCAAGACCTCGCGGCACCGTGGTGGCGGACACAAGCAGCAGTACCGCATCATCGACTTCAAGCGGACCAAGGACGGCGTGCCGTCGGTCGTCCACTCGATCGAGTACGACCCGAACCGAACCTGCCGGATCGCCCTGCTCCATTACCTCGACGGCGAGAAGCGCTACATCCTCGCCCCCAAGGACTTGAAGGTCGGCGACAAGGTCCACTCGGGCCAAGGCTCCGACATCCGCCCCGGCAACGCCATGCCGATGCGCTACATGCCTGTCGGCACCGTGGTGCACAACGTGGAGATGAAACCGGGCGGCGGCGGCAAGATGGCCCGTTCCGCCGGTGCCAGTGTGCAGCTGGTCGCCAAGGAAGGCGACTTCGCCACCCTGCGTCTGCCGAGCACCGAGATGCGGCGTGTGCCGATCGACTGCCGCGCCACCGTCGGCGAGGTGGGCAACTCCGAGCACGAGCTCATCAAGATCGGCAAGGCCGGCCGCAACCGCTGGAAGGGCGTTCGCCCCCAGACCCGTGGTGTGGCCATGAACCCTGTCGATCACCCTCATGGCGGTGGCGAAGGCAAGACCTCCGGTGGACGCCACCCAGTGTCGCCGTGGGGCAAGCCCGAAGGCCGCACCCGAGACAAGACCAAGGAATCCCAGCAGCTCATCGTCCGTCGTCGTCGCACACGCGGCTCGCGGCGATAAGGGAGAAGGAACGACATGCCTCGCAGTCTCAAGAAGGGCCCGTTCATCGACGACCACCTCCTCAAAAAGGTGGACGCCCAGAACGCAGCCGGAACCAAGAGCGTCATCAAGACGTGGTCACGCCGCTCGACCATCATCCCCGACATGGTCGGTCACACGATCGCCGTGCACGACGGTCGCAAGCACGTACCGGTCTACGTGACCGAGTCGATGGTCGGTCACAAGCTCGGTGAGTTCTCGCCGACCCGAACCTTCAAGTTCCACGCCGGCCAGGAGAAGGGCGGACGTCGATGACCGGAACCAAGACCAACGAACGCCCCGGCGTTCGCGCCTACCTCAACGGCGCCCGCTTCTCGGCCTACAAGGCTCGTGAGGTGCTCAACCTGATCCGCGGCAAGTCGGTCGCCGAGGCTCGTGGCATCCTGGCCTTGACCGAGCGTGGCTGTTCGGTCGAGATCGGCAAGCTCCTCGACTCCGCCGTCGCCAACGCGGGCAACAACAACGACATCCCACCCGAGGAGCTCTTCATCTCGGCGTGCTTCGCTGACGAAGGGCCCACCATGCGGCGCTTCCGTCCTCGGGCCCGTGGCCGTGGGGCTCGCATCCGCAAGCGCACGTGCACGGTGACGATCATTGTCGCTCGCATGAACGCCGCCGATCTCGAGCGTTCACGCACCAAGAATGCCGGCCGCCGGGTGGCCCCGGCCGACGCTGCCGGGTCCCGCGCCCGCCGAGTCGCTCGCAGCCGCAAGTCCGGCGAGTCGCTCGAGTCTGTCGAGACGACCGAACTCGAGACGACCGAGGCCGACAGTGAGGTCGTCGAGGCAGAGGCGGTTGACGCCGTTGACGCCGTTGACGCCCTCGACACCGAAGCGGTCGAGGCCGACTCCGCTGAGGGCACCGAAACCGACGTCGTCGACGCTGCCGCCGACGCTGACGAACAGGACGAGACCATCGACAACGAGAAGGACGCCTGATGGGCCAGAAGGTCAACCCCTACGGCTTCCGTCTGGGAATCACCACCGACTGGAAGTCGCGTTGGTTCGCAGAGCGCCAGGAGTACGTCGACTACGTCATCGAGGACTGGAACATCCGGAACCTCATCATGACGTTCACCGATCGCGACATCCGGTCCGCGCTGGGCGGCGTTGCCGCGATCAGTCGTATCGAGGTCGAGCGCACCCGTGACCGGCTCCGCGTCGACGTGCACACCGCTCGCCCCGGCATGGTCATCGGCCGCCGTGGCGCCACTGCCGACAAGGTCCGCGCTGCGCTGACCAAGCTCACCGGCAACGCCAAGATCCAGCTCAACATCCAGGAGATCAAGCAGCCGGAACTCGACGCCGCGCTGATCGCCCAGGGTGTCGCCGACCAGCTGACCGGGCGTGTTGCGTTCCGTCGTGCCATGAAGCGGGCCGTGCAGAACGCGCAGAAGGCCGGCGCTCAGGGCATCCGTGTCCAGTGCTCGGGCCGTCTTGGCGGCGCCGAGATGAGCCGTACCGAGTGGTATCGCGAAGGTCAGGTGCCGCTGCACACCCTCCGCGCCGACATCGACTACGGCTTCCGCGAGGCCCACACCACCTATGGCCGCATCGGCGTGAAGGTGTGGATCTACAAGGGTCTCATCCTTCCGTACAAGCCGTTGGGCGATGACAAGGCGATCAAGGAAGCCGCCATGGCCGTCGGCGATACTGCCGGTGCCGAGCGTGCACCCCGCAAGGTCGTGTCGTCCTCGACCAAGCGCAAGGCCGACGAGAAGGCTGCAGCCCCGGCGACCGATGAGGTCGACGAGGCCGCAACGCCGCTCATCAAGGAAGCGGATCCCGACTTCGAGCGCCTCCTGGCGGAAGAAGAAGAGATCGAGCGCTCCACCCGCGCCCATCACGAGACGCCTCACTTCCGCCCCGGGGACGGTGACTGAACATGTTGATGCCACGCAAGGTCGCTCACCGTAAGCAGCACCGCGGCCGCATGACCGGTGTCGCCAAGGGCGGCACCTCGGTCACCTTCGGCCAGTACGGGATCCAGGCCCTCGAGCCTGGGTGGATCACCGCACGTCAGATCGAGGCCGCACGTATCGCCATGACCCGCCACATCAAGCGTGGTGGCAAGGTCTGGATCAACGTGTTCCCCGACAAGCCCGTCACGCAGAAGCCGGCCGAAACCCGCATGGGTTCGGGCAAGGGCAACCCCGAGCACTGGGTCGCCGTGGTCAAGCCGGGCCGGGTCATGTTCGAGCTGTCGTACCCCGATGAGGAAATCGCCAAGGGTGCCTTGAATCGGGCCATCCAGAAGCTCCCCATCAAGGCGCGCATCATCCATCGCGAGGAAGGCTTCTGATGGCGAAGAACTCTGTGCACGATCTCGGTGACGGCGAACTCCTCGAGGAGCTCGCCCGCACCAAGGCCTCGCTCTTCGACGATCGCTTCGGGCTGGCCACCGGCTCGCTCGACAACCACTCGCAGTTGAAGAAGTGGAAGAAGAAGATCGCACGTATCAACACCGAACTCCGCGAGCGCGAGATCGCTGCCGCCGAGTCCGCAGAAGGGACAGCGCCATGACCGGCTCTGACACCAACGGAGACACCGTCGAGGTCGAGCGCAATTCGCGCAAGATCCGCGAGGGTGTCGTCATCTCGAACGCGATGGACAAGACCGCGGTGGTCACTGTCACGGACCGGGTTCGTCACAAGCGCTACAGCAAGACGCTGCAGCGCACGACGAAGCTCTACGTCCACGACGAGACCAACGATCTCAACGTCGGAGACAAGGTCCGGATCGCTGAGACCCGCCCGCTGTCGAAGCTGAAGCGTTGGCGCCTCGTCGAGGTCCTGGAGCGTGCACGATGATCCAGCAGGAGACACGCCTTCGCGTGGCCGACAACTCCGGCGCCAAAGAGGTGCTCTGCATCAAGGTGCTGGGTGGCTCGAAGCGTCGCTACGCCTCGATCGGTGACATCTTCGTGGCCACGGTGAAGGACGCCCTTCCCGGTGCCGCCGTCAAGAAGGGCGACGTCGTGAAGTGCGTGGTCGTTCGGGTGAAGAAGGAGAAGCGTCGTCCGGACGGCTCCTACATCCGTTTCGACGAGAACGCCGCCGTCCTCATCAACGATGCACGCCAGCCGCGTGGCACCCGCATCTTCGGCCCGGTTGGTCGTGAGTTGCGTG
>JBBQLA010000231.1:0-5102 GCA_038327485.1 Acidimicrobiales bacterium | reverse complement strand
CCTTGCCCAGCCCCCGCGCCGGCGTGTTGGTGTAGATCGCCTCGTACTCGCCGTTGCGGACCAGGAACGTCTCGTGCCAAATGCCCGTGCGGTCGCCGTTGCCCACGCGCTTCATGTAGTTGCGCCACACGTCGTGGTGCGGGTCGGGATCCTTGGCGAAGGCCTCGAGATGCTCGAAGGATCGCCAGTACTGAATGGTGGCGAAGCCAGCCTGCTCGTAGCCCAAGAGGCCTTTCTCCGGATGCTTCTCCAAGTACTTCAGCATGTAATTGAGGCTGCGGCGCCCGCCCAGGTCCGCAACTGAACGTACGAGTTGCCACTTGCTGTTCACCCGTGCGCCGATGATGAAGACCACGAAGTCGCCCTCGATCTTCGCCGTCCACCTCCCGCTCTTCACGTCCGCCATCTGACGTCCGTCCTCGTGGTGACCTCGGGAGCCTCGACTCCGGAAGTTCGATCGGCTAATCAGCCTCCGGCGGGACAATATTGCCGGGCGATTCGATCGTCCAGAGGCGCAGCGCCGTGCATTGAACGAAGGAAGCACGCCAGCGGCCGCAGCCAGGCCGGTACCGTGGCGTGATGAGCACCCAAGCGACGGCGCTCACCAGTATCGGAATACGGGCGGTGAACGTGGGGACGCCGCGGCCGCTCGCCCGGGCGGGCGACGACCTGGTGTGGAGTGCGATCGCCAAGACGCCGGTGGAGATCGGTTCGATGCTGTGGCTGTCGCTCGTCAATCTCGCCGGTGATGGCCAGGCCGACCTGACAGTGCATGGTGGTGTCGACAAGGCGGTCTACGCCTACCCATCCGAACACCTCGATCAATGGAGCGTCGAATTGGAAGCGACGCTCGGCGACGCGCCGTTCGGAGAGAACCTCAGCACGGTGGGCGTGACCGAAGCCGATGCCTGCATCGGCGACGTCTGGTCCTGGGGAGAGGCGACGCTCGAGGTCTGCCAGCCCCGGTCGCCGTGCTTCAAGCTGGCGCTGCACCGCAGTCGACCCGACATCCAGCAGCGCATGCGGCGCTCCGGGCGGACCGGGTGGTACCTGCGTGTCTTGGAGCCCGGACCCGTGGTGGTCGGAGGCGAGATCGCCATCGTGACGCGCGATCCCGCCGCTCTGAGCGTCGCTGATGCTCACGCGGCCATGTCCGATCGCCATCTCGAACGGCCCGACCTCATCAGGGCGTTGGCCGCGCACGGGCGCCTGGCGGACGAGTGGCGCGAACCGCTCCGGCAACGACTCTCCCAGTGAGTGCCGGCGCGGCCGGCACGGTACGCAGCGTCCTCACCAAGGTGCTGGTGATCGAGGACGATCCGACGACGCTCGAGATCCTCGGGACGTCACTCGTGGCGGGGGGCTATGAGGTCATCCGAGCTCCGACCGGCGCAATCGGCCTCGACCTGGCGTCAGCGCGCGAGCCCGACGTGGTGCTTCTGGACCTCGGACTTCCTGACATCGACGGCCTCGAGGTGTGTCGAAATCTCCGCCGATGGTTTCTGAACCCCATCATCGTCGTGAGCGCGGACGGATCCGAGGCTCGCAAGATCGCCGCGCTCGACGGGGGAGCGGATGATTACGTGACCAAGCCGTTCTCTGTGCCCGAGCTGCTGGCTCGCGTCCGAGTGGCGATGAGACACCGGGCCCTCGTGGCGTCAGTCGTCGGGTCGACGGTGCTTCGCCTGGCCGACCTCGAGCTGGACACTGGTGCCCGGATCGTGACGCTCGGTGGCACTCCCGTTCGGCTCACCAAACGAGAATTCGACCTGCTGGAACTCCTGGCCCGCAATCCCGGCAGGGTGGTGACCCATGGACTGATCCACGATCAGCTCTGGGGCACTTCGAGTCCGGGCAACAGCAATTCGCTGCGGGTCCTCGTCTCGATCCTCCGCAGCAAACTCGGGGAGGGCTCGAATCGGCCTGTCCTGTCAGGCGAGCCAGGCGTCGGATATCGATTGAATTTGCCTCCGACGTTTGATCACGCGACCGACCAGCTCGAGATTCTCAACATTCCGGACGCCTCGGGGTAATCATTTCCAAATGGCTTGATCACGCGCTCGTTGTCCAACGGGACCAACCTGGTTGAGCATGACGTCCGGCCGATGTCGGCGTCTCACGCCGCCAGGCCATCGACACGCTGGGACCGGATCCAGCGCACGAGCAGAGCGATCCGCACGAAGCACACAAAGGCCACTCCCGCCATCATCGCCCGCCCCAGTGGGTCGTTGGTGACCACGAGCAGCACGATCGACCCCACGAAAATCGTCGAGATGAGCCCCAGGCCGATGCGGACTTTGGTTCGGTTGGGCTGAGCCACTGGAGAGGTCATGAATCGAGTCTGGCACCCCGGCGCGCGCTGTCAACCCTCGCCGCGAGGATCTCGCTGAACTGCCGCGAACGAGAAACGAACCGTTCACATTCTCGACACCCCGCGGTGATTTTGAGTTCTTACGGTCGCTCTGTCGGATCGACATGTGGCCGCAGCACGTGGCTGCCTCACTGGTCCGCTCAGGCACAACCGAAATTCGAAAGGATCCTCGCATGACCCCTCTCCGCACTCCATCCCACACGGGTGGGCGGTCTCGACTCTGGCGGTGCCTCCTCACCGGGGCAGGTCTCGGTGTTGTCGCGTTGTTGGCCGTGCCGCAGTTGGCCAGCGCTCAGACCGCTGCGCCTGACGCGACCGCCACCCTCGGCACCCAGGTCAATCTGCTCTGGACGGTCATCGGGGCGGTCCTGGTGATCTTCATGCAGGCCGGGTTCGCGCTCGTGGAAACCGGCTTCTGTCGGGCCAAGAACGCCGCACACGTCGTGACGTCGAACTTCGCGATCTTCGGGCTCGGGTTCGTCGGCTACTTCCTCATCGGCTACCCGCTGATGTTCGGCGGATTCAGCACGTCGCTCATCGGCTACACCAAGCCGGTCGGAGGAGCGCTCCTCGGCAGCGGGTCGTGGGTGTTCCTCTGGAAGGGCGGCTGGGCCCTCACCGGCATCGGTAAGGCCGGCGGCGCCGCCGTTGCCGGATTCTTCCTCTACATGGTCGCCTTCATGGACACGACGGCGACCATCCCGACCGGCTCGATGGCCGAGCGGTGGACGTGGAAGGCGTTCGTCGGCTGGGGCCTGTTCTGCGGTGCTATCTACTACCCGCTGTTCGGAGCCTGGACCTGGGGTGGTGGCTGGCTGAGCCAGCTCGGCAACTCGGCCAAACTCGGCTTCGGCTACGTCGACTTCGCCGGTTCCGGTGTGGTTCACGCCGCCGGTGGTGTCGCTGCGCTCGCCGGCGCCATGGTGCTCGGCCCTCGTATCGGCAAATTCAACAAGGACGGTTCCGCCAACGCCATGCCGGGTCACCACCTGCCCATGGCGATGTTGGGCTGCTTCATCCTTCTGTTCGGTTGGTTCGGCTTCAACGCCGCGTCGACCTTCGCAGCGACCGACATCCAGTTCGCCACCGTCGCCACCAACACCGCGCTCGCTGCGGCGTTCGGAGCGACCGCATGCATGTTCATCCTGATGATGAAGGGCGACAAGAAGCCCGATCCGGGAATGATGGTCAACGGCATGCTCGCCGGGCTCGTGGCGATCACAGCGCCGTGCGCCTTCGTGGATCCTTGGGCCGCTGCACTCATCGGCGTGCTTGCCGCTGGTCTGGTCATCTGGGCCGTGGGCTTCATCGAGAACAAGATGAAGATCGACGACCCGGTCGGCGCAATCGCCGTCCACGGCGTCAACGGCCTCTTCGGTGTGCTCTGTGTCGGCATCTTCGGCAACGGGCAGTACGGCGCCGGTTGGAACCTCACCACCAAGGGCGACGCGGCGACAGCGAAGGGCGTGACCGGCATCCTCTACGACGGTGGCCTCGGAGCGAGGCAACTCGCCGCCCAAGCCATTGGTTGCATCGTGCTGTGCACGGTGATCTTCGGTGTCGCATACGCCTTCTTCAAGATTCAGAACTCCCTCATGAAGGGCGGCATCCGGCCGCCGGCGGAGATGGAGCTCGAAGGCCTGGACATGGAAGAGATGGGCGCCTACGCCTACCCGGCGTTCCACCCCGCCGAGGGCGGCGAAATGCCGATCGAGATCGGCGAGGCGATGGCGGAGAAGTCACTCACCTGACCGCCCCGCCCTGATCCAATACCGGCGCATGCGCCGGGGTGTCTTGCCCCGACACCCCGGCGCTTCGCACTGCCCCGACCTGATACGGAAAGTGCTTCCTCGTGGACATCGCCCACATCCTTCGTGACATCCTGATCGTCCTCGTGGCCGCCAAGCTCGCGGCCGAGGGCTCCGAGCGTCTCGGCATCCCGGCCGTGGTGGGCGAGATCCTCGCCGGCATCCTCATCGGACCGTCGGTGATCAACCTGGTCGGCGGTGGTGACCAAGTGCTCCGGACCCTCGGCGAGTTGGGGGTGATCCTCCTGCTGCTCGACGTCGGCCTCGAGATGGACCTGACCGAGCTCGGCAAAGTCGGCAAGGCCTCCATGTCGGTGGCAACCATCGGGGTCGTCGCCCCACTCGTCCTCGGCATGGGCGCCATGGGGCTCATGGGCGAGTCGTTCAACACGGCGCTCTTCGTTGGCGCTGCACTCACCGCGACCAGCGTTGGGATCACCGCCCGAGTGTTCGGCGACCTCCGGGCCCTGGCAACCACCGAAGCGCGCATTGTTCTGGGCGCCGCAGTCGCAGATGACGTGATGGGTCTCGTGGTGCTGACCGTCGTGGTCCGGCTGGTCACGCAGGGATCCGTGTCGTTGCTGTCAGTGCTCGGCATCGTTGGCGTTGCGGTGGCGTTCCTCGTCGTGAGCGGGGTGGTGGGACTCCGAGTGGCCCCGCCGCTCTTCGGGTTGATCGACAAGTGGTCACGCTCCAGCGGCACCTTGGTCGCCCTCGCGCTGGCGTTCACCCTCGGGTTCGCCGAACTGGCCGACTTGGCCAAGTTGGCTCCGATCGTCGGCGCCTTCGTTGCCGGTCTGTCACTCACCAAGAGCCGTCAGCGAGACCGGATCCGCCGCGAGCTGACACCGGTCGGGCACCTGTTCATCCCGGTGTTCTTTCTGCAGATCGGGATCGACGCGGACGTCACTGCCTTCGCCCGC
>JBBQLA010000230.1:0-5103 GCA_038327485.1 Acidimicrobiales bacterium | reverse complement strand
ACGTATTCCAGGTCGACGAGCGGATCACTCCCGACGGTAGTGACGATCGGAACCTCACTCGGCTCGACGAGCTCTGGTTCTCACACGCGCCGGTCGGTCGTCACCCGATGCCGGTCGGCGCCGCAGACCTCGATGGAGCAGACCTCGATGCCGCAGCAGCCGGCTACGCCACGCAGCTCCCCGAGGTGTTCGACCTGATCCATCTGGGCCTCGGTCCCGACGGTCACTGCGCCTCGCTCATTCCCGGTGACCCCGTGCTCGATGTCATCGAACGTGACGTCGCCGTCAGCGGTGAGTATCAGGGGTGTCGTCGGATGACCCTCACCTACCCGGTACTCAATCGGGCCGCCGAGATCGTGTGGATCGTGAGCGGCGACGACAAGGCTGGCGCGCTCGACCAACTCATCGCTGCCGACGCCTCGATTCCGGCCGGTCGGGTCAACCAGGCCAACGCCACGGTCCTCACCGACCTCACTGAAATGGTTCGCCCAGCGGGCTGATCAGCGGTAGTTGCCGGTGTGGCCCAGGCTGTAGCGGCCGGGCTGGGGGAACACCGCCAGGCCGTGGGGGCCTTTGCCCACGGGGATCTTCTTGATCAGCGCGCCGGTCGTGGTGTCGAACACATAGACCACATTGTCGTATCGGCCGGACAGCCACAGCCTGGTCCCGTCAGCTGAGACGCCCCCCATGTCGGGCGAGCCGCCACCCGGAATGGTCCAGGTCGACGCCACCTTCTTGGTGGCGATCTCGATCGACGACACCGTCCCGCCCCCGGCGTGGCCCGTGCCGGTATGGCCCCGATTGGAGACGTACAGGAACTTGGCGTCACGACTCGGGTAGATGCCGTGCGCCCCGTCGCCGGTGGTGATGAACCCCGTCTTGGTGAAGGCATCCCCATCGATCACGTGGACGCCACCGCCCATCATGTCGGCAACGAAGAACGTGTGGCCGTCGGGACCGACCCGGCAGTCCTGCGGCATGGCCGATGCCCCCAGCGACAGCGTCGCGGTGACCTTGTGGCTCGCGGTATCGATTTTGAGGAGCTCGCCGGAGAACTCGCACGTTGCGATGAAGTACGAACCGTCGGCTGACCAGTCGGCGTGGTTGACCCCGCCGGACTTGCCGTTGCCGGCGACAGCGCCCCGCCCCTTGCACGGGACGTCGATGGTGTCGACCTTCTTCCAGTCCGGCTGGGAGTAGAAGTCGATGTGATTGCGGCGCTCGGCCATCACGATGCCGAACTTGCCGTCGGGGGAGAAGTACAGGTTGTATGGCGCGTCCACCGGGATCGCCGTGCCCGGCGTGCCGGTCATCGGGTCGAACGGGACCAACTGGTTCGATGCCGACGCGTTTGCGTACAACACGCTGGCGTCGTGCGACGGAACGACGTGCTGAACCAGCTTCCCCACCGGGTACTTGCCGACGACCTCGTAGGTGGCCTGGTCGATGACCCACACCATGCCGTCGTCATTGTCGGGCACGTAGACGTAGGCCTTGGCGCCCGACGGTCCCGCCAGCGTCTTGCCTGCGGCGATCTCCGAGTACACGTTGCCCGGAGTCACCACCGGTGGCATCCCTGCGACCTTGGCGGTCGTGGTGGTCGTCGACGCAGCGCCACCAGCGCGGGAAGTTGTCGTCGTCGATGCCGAGCCCGCACGGGCGGTGGTCGACGAGTCGGAGCACCCAGCCGCTGCAACCAGCAGCGAGAGTACGGCCAACGAGCTGGAGACGACGGAGGTTCGGCGAGATTGCATCATCGGAGGAAAGCCGAGATCGCCCGATTGAACAACTCGGCTTGTTCCCACTGCAGGAAGTGACCGGCGCCAGCCACCACGAACGGCCCGACGCAGTTGGGGAACGCCACAGCGCACCGCGCGGGAAAGGACCGTGGCACCACGTGGTCCTCGGGGCCGAACAACACCAGCGTGGGGATCGGGTTCGGGTCGCGAAACATTGCCGACTCGCTGATGGGCACCGACTTGAGTGCCGGTTCGTAGGCGGCGATCGAGGTGCGGAACGTGCGCTCGTCCCCGAACGGCTCGGCGTGGAACCTGATCGCATCGGCATCGAACGTGTTGGCAGCGGCCCACAGTCGGTGGCCGTAGAACTCCGAGATGTACGCCAGACGTCGACCCGGGCTGTCGAGCTCCGCCGCCAGTCCATCGGCGTCGCTTCCCTGTCGCAGGAAGTAGTCCGCGGTGGCGAGGTTCATGGCGGCGAAGTCGTCGGACACGCCCGCCTCGGCGTAGGCGGAGCGCCCCAGTGCCGGTGGCACCGAGTTGAAGAAGCACTGCGACTCGATCAGGCCGGGGAATCGCAGTCCCATGTCGTACATGACCACGCCGCCCAGATCGCCCGCGGCGGCAACGCAGCTCTCGTGGCCCAACACGTCGCGTACCAGGGCGGCCACATCGCGGCTGTAGGCGGCCGTATCGCTGAAGCCATCGGCCGGCATCGGACTGTCACCGAAACCCCGCAGATCCGGCACGATCACTTCGAAGCCGGCGTCGACCAGTGGCTCGATGTTGCGCCACCAGATCCGTTTGGTCTCGGGGAAACCGTGCAACAGCACCAATGGCCGCCCCCCGATGCCCTCGCGTATCCACGCCAGCGAGACGCCGGGCCGAACCTCACCCGAGTGGATGGTGAAACGCTGGGGATCGAGCTCTTTCACCGGCGCAGTCTCGCGCCGGTAGCATCGCTGACCCGTGGCAACCCGTACGACTCCCCAGACGTTGACCGGCATGCGTGACCTCCTCCCGATGGATTCGGCGAGGGTTCGCGCGCTGACCGACGCGTTCTGCGATCACGTGGGTCGAGCCGGATATCGCCAGATCGTCACCCCGATCCTGGAGTCGCTCGACGTGTTCCTCCGAGTGGGCGAAGGCACCGACGTCGTGTCCAAGGAGATGTACGTCTTCGAGGATCGCGACGGCAGCCAGGTGGCTCTTCGTCCCGAGACCACGGCGTCGGTCGCTCGGGCCTTCCTGCAGCACCATCCCCTCCCACCCTGGAAGGTCTGGTACTTCAGTCAACACTTCCGCCACGAGAAGCCGCAGAAGGGCCGGCTTCGTCAGCACCATCAGCTCGGCCTGGAGGTGATCGGTGTGGCCGACCCCGACGCCGATGTCGAGATGATCGTGCTGCTGTGGGACTTCTACACCCGCGTCCTCGTCCTCGCGCACCTCCATCTCGAGATCACCTCGATCGGTGAGCCCGTCAGTCGGGTCGCCTACGCGGAACTGCTCACCACCTTCCTCCGTGGGGTGGCCGACGAACTCGAGCCGGTCGACGCAGAGAAGATCGAGACCCATCCGCTGCGCGTGCTCGATTCCAAGTCGTCGCAAACGCGCGCCGCCATCGCCGCGGCGCCGAAGTTCGCCGACTCCATGTCGTCCGACGCTGTCGCACACTTCACCCGCGTGCGTGACGGCCTCGACGCCGCCGGCGTGCCCTACGTGGTGAACGATCGCCTGGTACGTGGTCTCGACTACTACACCCACACGGTGTTCGAAGTTGTTTCCGACGCCATCGACGCCTCGCAGTCCACCATCGGCGGCGGCGGACGCTATGACGGCCTAGTCGAAGCGATGGGCGGCCGACCGACCCCGGGGTTTGGCTTCGGCTCGGGCGTCGAACGTGTGCTGTTGGCCTGTGACGCCGAAGACGTGTTCGCCCAGACGCCTCCCGTGCCGGACTGCTTCGTGGTGAGCTTCGGTGGCGACGCGACCGACGTGCGAGACCTGTGTCGAGAACTGCAGCGCAGCGGTATCTCAGCCGAACGCGCCTATGACCAACGCTCACCCAAGGCGCAGATGAAGGCGGCCGACCGCTCCGGTGCCCGCTACGCCGTGCTGTCGGGTGACGACGAGCGGGCCGCCGCCACGGTCACCGTCCGGGATCTCCTGGGTGATGGCGAGCAGGTCTCCGTCGCCCGTACCGAACTGATCGACCATCTGAGGAAACTTCTGTGAGTCTCGACCCCTCCGTCACTTCCCTCCGCACTCACCAGTGCGGCGAACTCCGGATCGGCCACGTCGGTTCGAAGGTCTCGCTGTGTGGCTGGGTGGCCAAGCGTCGCGAGCATGGCGAACACCTGGCGTTCGTCGATCTGCGCGACCACACCGGCATCATCCAGTGCGTCGTCGACGGGGCGGTCGACGTGCGCAGCGAGTACGTGGTGCGGGTGACCGGCACCGTTCGCGCACGGCACGACGGAAAGTCCAACGACGCGTTGGCCACCGGCGAGATCGAGGTCGTGGACTGCACCGTGGAAGTGCTGGCATCGGCCGAGCCTCCGCCGTTCCAGCTCGACGACCGCCATGAGACCGACGAGAACATTCGTCTCCGCTATCGCTACCTCGACCTGCGACGCGAACAGATGCAGCGAAACCTCCGCACGCGGGCGAGGGTCAACAGCGCGGTTCGTACATCGATGGAATCGCAAGGATTCCTCGAGGTCGAGACGCCGATGCTCATCGCCTCGACCCCCGAAGGCGCTCGTGATTTCGTGGTGCCGTCGCGGTTGAAGCCGGGCAACTTCTACGCGTTGCCGCAGTCGCCTCAGCTGTTCAAGCAGCTGTGCATGGTGGGTGGCATCGATCGCTATTACCAGATTGCTCGTTGCCTTCGAGACGAGGATCTACGCGCCGATCGGCAGTTCGAGTTCATGCAGCTGGATGCCGAGATGAGCTTCGGCTCGCAGGACGACGTGCTGTCCGCCATCAGCGCAGTGATTCAGGCGGTGGTCGAAGCGGTGCGCGGTGAGACCATCGGTCCCATTCCGACCATGACGTGGCTCGAGGCGGCCGAGCGATTCGGCTCCGACAAGCCCGACGTTCGCTTCGGCATGGAGCTGGTCGAGCTGACCGAGGTGTTCGCCGGCACCGAGTTCAACGCCTTCAAGGCCCCGTGTGTGAAGGGCATCTGTGTGTCCGGCGCAGGAGTGGGCGACGCAGCGCTGAGCCGCAGCCGCCTCGACGACCTCACCGATCGGGCCAAGCGCTGGGGCGCCAAGGGCCTCGTGTGGATCCGTGTCAGCGCCGATCCCGACGGTCCGGGCGGCTTCCAACTCGATTCGCCGATTGCCAAGTTCCTGAGCGA
>JBBQLA010000229.1:0-5138 GCA_038327485.1 Acidimicrobiales bacterium | reverse complement strand
TTCGCCCAGCAGGTAGTTGGCCCACTTGCCCTTCGCCCGGTACTGCTTCCATTGCACGAGTGCGAAGCAGTTGAAGAGGACGAACAGTGAGAGAACGATGCCGTAGACGAAGCCGGGGACGCTGTATCCGGGAGGACCGTTTGGAGCAACGAGCTTCAGGACGATGATGAGCCATGGAACAACCCCGGCGATGCACCCGAAAGCGAAGGGTAGGAGGTCGCCATCACCCGGTGAGGTGTACTTCTCCTGGAGCCAACCGAATAGGATCATCGAGACGTTCACACCGAAGATCGCGATCAGTGCGGCGATCTCGCTGATGCCGTTCAGCTGGGCGATCAGGATGATCATGATCGACGATCTCAGCGAGTACTCGACCCATCGGAAGATGTTGCGGCCGGCCAACAGTGATGCTGCGTAGCGCGGGAAGAACTTGGGCGACGCGACGATGAAGTGGAACGCCGCCGACAGACCGAAGAACGCGGCGATCGCGACGGCGATCCGAATGTTGAACAGCAGTGTCGGGGCGGTGAAACCCTTGCCGGGTCCGGCGAGGGAGTAGGTGGACGTGACGGGCAGCGAGAAGCTGTTCGACAGGGCCAGCACTGCCGTCAATGACGCCGCGTGGAGGAAGCCGGCGATCAGGTTGAGGCGTCGAAGCGGCCCGATGTCGGCTTCTGTGTTCGTGAGCATGGTGGTCACCATGACCTTTCGTTGTAGTCATGAGTTCGAACTGTCTGTTCGTGTTGGATGCAGCGACGGTTCACCGGCCGAACAACCGGGTGGGCGCGCCCCGGGGGATTCACTCGTTCATCGTCACCAAGATGTCTTCGATCGGGGTTGCGCCGCCACCGCGTCGCAGTGGCCAGGGCGGTGACCGAAGCGTTGATCCCGCGCATCTGGCCTTGCCTGAGCGGCGGAGGTCGATATCGAACTCATCGTCGGCGTTGTACCCGCCATGATGATGCATCGAGCCATGTTCGACCGGCTCCCTCCCGACGGTGCGGCGCGGCCGATGACTTCGTCACCGACTTCGGGCCGATGCTCAGCGTGTTCTTCCGCGACCCGGACGGACTCGAAGGCGAAGTCTGCGTCGCGAACCCCGACCACGTCCTCGGGACCTCGCATCCTCCCGGCACTCGCGCCGCCCGCTACCCCGCGGAGAGCTGACCGGGCAGCGTCAACGCGACCCGGGTTGTCAGCCCTTCACCGAGGCGTGCTGCGAGGACCGCGTCGATCTGCGTGAAGACCATTCGCATGCCCTCCTCGACCCCCGTTGCGAGAACCTGCTCCATGCCTTCCTGCGAGTCGAAGTGGGTGCAGATCGCCATCACCGCGCCCCCACCGTCCCGCTCGTCGATGGTGATGACCATTGCAGTCATCGCGTTCCCGTCGTTCGGGCGGCCGTCGTCGTCGACGTCGCCATCCCGCAGCTCGAGATGGCGTGGCGGGTCGGCGGCGATGACCGCCCACGTGCTGTTGTGTCGCTCGCCCTCGGGGCCCGCCGTGAAGAAGCTGATCCGCCCGCCGGATCGGAGGTCGTGGTCGACCACGGTCGTCGGGTAGCCAGGGGGTCCCCACCACTTCTCGAACTGGCGGGGGCTGGGTCGAGGAGGCGGGCGTCCATGCGCTGGAGCCCAGGACCACGAAGATCCTCGAACTCAACGCGGTGCCGCTCAATCAGGGTGTTCAGCTGTGCCAGTTCTCGATGAACGCGGTCAAGAGTCGAGCGAAGGCCTCGGCATCGACCGACGAGAAGTTCGCTATCGCAGCCGCTATCGCGGCACGTCGGGCGTCATGTATTGCGGCGAGATGTTCGCGGCCCTCGACGGTCAGGTCGATGTGCTTGCGGCGAGCGTCGGTGGGGTCATCGCGGCGCCAGACGAGACCCCGGTCGACCGCAATCGCAACCAGTCGGCTGGCGCGAGGCTGATCGACGCCGAGAGCTGACGCGATCTCCGTGATGCTCAGTCCGCGGTCGCGGTCGTCTTCGAGGGCGTCGAGCACTTGGAAGAGGGCCCCGGAGAGCGTCGAGGCGTCGGGATCGCTCCGTCGTTGGAGGTCCCGGCGAGCCATGCTCCGCCGCATCTGTACGAGCGCCTTCTCGATCTCGTCGACGGGTCGTGGGGTGCGAGTCCGAGGCGACATGCATGTAATTCTACAATATATGTAACTGCACATGTATTGTCGGGCCATGAACGCAGGAGACGCACCCTCGGAACCTCGTCCCATCGGCTTCTGGCTGAAGCTGGTCGATCGGCTCATCGACGAGCACTTCGATTCAGACCTGAACGAGGCACACCTGACCCGCCGGCACTGGCAGCTCCTCAACGTCCTCGAGCGGGAGGGCCATGGAGTGACAATCGCAGAGGTTGACGAGAGCGTCCGGCCGTTCCTCGACGACATTGAACCCACGGCGAGGCCGACGCTGGACAACCTGGTGGAGCGTGGCTGGGTGTCGACGGACGCAGAGCGGTACGACCTCACTCCCGATGGTGCCGCAGCGTTCGAACCCTTGAGAGCCAAGGTCTTGGAAAGTCGCCGCCTGGTCTCGCGCGGAATCACCCACGATGAGTACCGGGCAGCGGTGGGCGTTCTGGAGCGGATGGCTCGCAACCTTGGATGGCCCTGAGGCAACCGTTACGAATCGGACAATCATCTGCCGCTACCGCCTGGTCGGTGACGAATCCCTTCGCGCTCCCCTCCTCAGCGGCCTCATCGATTTGGCACCGACCCTCCCGGAGCCCCACATTCGCCTCGACCCTCATTGCGAGCTGTCGACGGGCTCCTCCCGCGTCGTGTCGGTGTTGAGGATCTCGTCGGCGACGGCATGCCGTCCTCCTTCGAACAGCGCTTCGGAGAGGAGCGCGAAGGCCATTCCGATGGAGGTCCCGGCGATGGTGTCGGTGGCCCAGTGCACCGACAAGTAGGTGCGCGACCACGACATCGACGCGGCGAGGAATGTCGCCAGGACCAGCCAGTGCCATCGGCGACGGCCTCGCGGAATGAACGCTGCGACGATGCCGAACGCAGTGACGGCGGTGGCGATGGCGTGGCCCGAGGGAAACGACGAGCCGTTCGCGGCGACCAGGCCACCGGGCGGGCGCGGGCGGTCGACGATCGCCTTGCCCACACCCACCATGATTTCCGATGTGATGATCGCGAGAGCGAACGCTCCCAACTGAACCCATCGGCGCCGAGCTGTGAGGACACCGACGATGATCAGGCGAACCGGCAGGGTCACGTAGGCCGAGCCGATCACACTCAGGGCCCGAGCGATCGCGGTGGCCGGACCGACGCGGTGATGGACGACCCACGAGCGCCAGGTGTTGTCGAAGCCTTGGAACCACGGGTGGCGAGGAGAGATCAAGACCGGGATGGCCAGCGCCACGGCAACAAGAATCAACGCGACGGCGAGAAGAACGGATCGGCGTCGAGCTCGGCGCAATGCCGGCGACTCGTGGCCAGCATCGGCGAATGGCTCGGCGGCGTCGATCGTTTCGTCAAGTGGATCAGCGGGCATCGGTTCGTGATCGATCACAGGTCACCTCGATGTTGCAGGACTGTCAGGGCGATCCATCCCGGCAGGATGGGCAGCCAGAACGTGGCGATTCGGAACAACAGCACGGCGGGAATGGCCATGTTCTGGTGGACATCGACAACTGCGAGACCGGCGACGAGCGCCGCCTCCGTTGCCCCCAGCCCACCGGGTGTCGGCGCAGCGGATGCCAGCGCAGAGCCCGCGAGGTACACCACGGCCGCGGTGGCGAGAGGAACTGTGATGCCGAAGGCGCGCAAGCTCACATCGAACGCTGCGAGGTTGGCTGCTGTCACCAACGCTGAACCGCCCAGCAGCATCAGGACGTTCCGCGGTGCCCGCATCACCTCGAGGAACGACGTGACCGACCGGCGGATCGACGGAACAGCCGAGCCGCTGAACCAACGTCGGAGCGGTGGCACGACCGCCACGACGCCGGCTCCACCGGCGAATACCGCCACAACGATGAGCACGATTCCGACGGACGGTGCTGGGATACCCGGCAGCCCAGTCCGCCCCGCCCACACCACAGCGACCACGGTCAGCAGAATGTGTACAACGGTGCCCGCGGCAGTCGACACGGCGACTCCGGTGGTGGCACGAGCGGTGCTGATGCCCTGCTTGGTGAGATAGCGGACATTGAGCGCCATGCCGCCGACCTTGGCTGGCGTGATCCGATTGGTGAACGATGACGCGATCTGCGCCAGGAAGGTGGTGGGGAGCGCAACGTCATCGGTGACCGAGCCGGCCATCGAGACCGCAGCTCCCACGTACGTCAGCGCGCTGGCCACGACAGCAGCGATCGCCCACCCGGCCTTGGCGTGCAGCACCGTGGTCCAATCGATCCCCTTGGTGAGCTGAGGGAGCACCGCCCAGATCGCCACGCCCAGCGCGACGACCGAGATGACCGCTTTACGGGACACTCGTTGGAGCTGGGGAAGTTCCGGCGCGCTGATACCCGCTGCAGCTCGGAGCCGTTCGCGGACGAGGTCGAAGTCATCTCGGGACAACGCTGCGCGCGAGGCCGAGCTGACTGCGAGCGGCTGGACCCAGGCGATCGCCTCGGTCATCTCGTTGGCACCCAGCACCGACACGGCGGCGTCAACGGCTCGGTCCACGCCGACCAGCGCTGCGGTCGACACCAGCAGCTCGGCCAGGTCATGGTCGAGCAGGTCCTGCGAGGCGGCGATCTCGGCGAATCCGAAGTCGATGATGCACACCGTGTCGGGGTCGTCTGCTCTCACCATCAGGTTCGCCGCACGGAGATCGCGATGGGCGATCTGAGATCGGCGGAGGATCTGGACCTGAGACCACGCCGAGCGCAGGAGGGAAGCGGTCGGCTCGACCTCCGCGAGGGTGGTTCCGTCGATCGTGCTGTACACCGCGAACATTCCACGGTCGTCATCGAGACGACCCAGAGCGAGCACGTTGGGGGTGTTCACGCCGGCCGCTGCCGCTCGCTCTCCCACGAAGGCCTCGTGTTCGACCGCTCGACGCACCGACGTCGGTGACCGCTCGTCATCGGCCCGCTTCAGCCGCAGACGCCGCCAGAACCGGAACAGCTGATCGGATCGCAGTTCATCGACCGCTGTGACCTTGACGA